>WLWR01000117.1 GCA_012103495.1 Legionellales bacterium | reverse complement strand
CATTTGCTCTATCACATGGATTTAATTTATTAGGTCCTATTATTCAAGGCATTTATTTAGGCAATGGCACACCCATTCAACGAGAAGCCTTTGGCCTTATTGAAACTTTTCTTAACTCAATTATCACCGCTGCCAATGCGACGCAAGTAATCATCCAAATGAATGTTTCTTCTACCGACGCATTGACTGACCGCATTCAGGAGGATTTACAAAAAATTTTGGCAGAATTGGAAGAATTAGTAAAAAATCCGGCTGTTCAAATCAAGCTGGCTGAAGCATTAGAAAAATTAAAAAATTTCAATTTTGATGCTCCTGATCATAAATTTTCTGACTCATCGGATGAAATTTTAATCCCGGCACTGCTTTCCACCAAAGAACAGCTAGATAAAGTGCGCGCCGCTCAAAATGTAACGCCTCAGAATTGTACCCTATGGACCACTTTGCTTGACAATTTACAAGGAAATGTTGCAGAAGAAAGCACTGTCGATGATCAAGCATCAGAAAAATCTGTATCTTTAATTGAACCATCGCAACAGACCCACCAACAAATAACGTCTCAATTCTTCATCCAACAATTAAAACAAACTCACCAACAAATTATTAAAGAAAGTAATCTGCACGTTGGTTTGACCATACGTGCAGGAATGCTTTATGCTCAAACTCTGTTACTCATTATTTTGCCACTTATTTTAAGTTTGAAATTTTTGCTATTGAGCTCCGGTGTCGATTCAGATGTCGCTCAGGAAGTGCACACTTTCTTTTTAAATCTTGCTTGGGGCAGTCCAGCATTGGTAGGCATGCTAGCCAACCGGGAAACCTTTAATGCGTTACAAAAAAAGTGGCTGGCGTTATTTTTAGCAGGCTTTAACGCCATCAGTAATGCAGGTTTTGGTGCTATTTTTTTTTATGGCTGGCCGGCTCTCAACATTCCATCGTTTGGTACCGCCGGCATTGCAGCCACTTTTTCAACCACTGCCTGGTTAACCTTTCTCAGCGGCAACATCATCTTATGGAAAAATCCTTTCTTCAAAAAATTCGATTTATTTTCAATCCAAGGCGGCGATTTCTGGCATCAGTTTAAGCAAACGATACAAAGCGGTTTACAAGTATTTGGCATGGCTCTCCCAGACTATGCTCTATTAACCATTGTCATGGTTCTGGTGAGCCGATACGCGATAAAATTTGGTGTTCCTGCAGACGTTGCGCAAGGTGCTTTTGCGCTGTCCAATTTAATTGTCTACATCCTATCATTAGGTTTAGCTGATACAACCGTCAATTTAGCTTCTCGCGCTGTTAAGGCAGTGAATCCGCAACAGCTTATGGCCTATGTCAAAATTAGTATGGTCATGCAGGGACTCATTGGACTTACCGCAGCAGGATTGCTTTGGGGCATTCCCGATCAGTTATTTAATGTGTTTTGTCTTGCTGAAACATGTGACATAAAGGAGATTGAGCAATTTAGAGCCATTACCTCTTACGGCACGCTTGCCATTATTTTTGACACCCTGATCATTGGTATTAAGAGCTGTTTGGCCGGCATCCGTGATCTGAATCCCAGTATGTTTATCAGTATAACTAGTTTATTGGTTTTAGGCATGTCACTTCAATTTGGAGTTGGCGTACCCAATGATATGACACCCGCTCAATTAAATTTATTACGCGTCTTAGCCATTCTCCCTTCCTTGATTGCGCATAGCATTCGAGGATTTGATCAAATTAAAGAAGCGGATCAAGTCCTTACTCAAGCACAAGTATCGCGACAAAAAAAATCACCCACTGACACACACGATCCGTCACACTCCTCCGTGGTTATTTTTTATGATGAAGATGATGTTCAAGAAGAGCCCAGAACTTGCTGGAGCCGAGTTTTAAACAGGGCTAGTAGCACAGTCAGACAAGCAAGTGGTGTTTTTAGTTTTTTTGGGAGTAGCTTCCGTCAACGATACACTGCAACAGAAACAACCGCACCCCAGGAAACACAACCTGCAGAATTTACGCCTTTGAGTGTTTAATTAAAATTCGTTGTCTTTTACTTATCGCACCACCCAGGTTAGACTACGTCAAGTATTCGCATCTGGGTGTTTGATGTCACATGAAGCAATGGCTTTTCCTATTATTACAATATCTTTTACCACACCACGCACTATCTAGACTCATTGGCCAGATAGCGCACTGTCGTTGGCGATGGCTGAGTCAATTATGCATTCGCGCATTTTGCAAATGGTATCCCGTGAATTTAGCTGAAGCACAATTGGAAGCTATCCCTGATTACCCAAGCCTACAAGATTTTTTCATTCGAGAATTAAAACCAAATGCTCGAACCTTTCCCACTGATCCCAAGGCCATCATCAGCCCGGTCGATGGTAACGTCAGTGAATTGGGTCATATTGATCAACAGACATTGATTCAAGCCAAAGGCAAACATTACACAACCGCTGCATTATTAGGGTGCCATGATCGAGCTGCGGCCTTTACCAACGGCCAATTCATGACGATTTATTTAGCCCCTGCCGATTATCACCGCGTCCACATGCCGATCAGCGGACGATTAACCCAGATGACTTACATCCCTGGACGCTTGTTCTCAGTACAACCGGCCACCATGCAGCAAATCGATGGCTTGCTAACCCGCAATGAACGAGTGATCTGTTATTTTGATACAGTCTATGGTCCCATCGCAGTTATCTTAGTCGGTGCGATGATTGTCGCCAGCATGGCAACCGCTTGGCATGGGGTCATCACACCCACTCGCTGTTCAACCATACAAACATGGCAGTACACCACAGAATCTATCACTCTAAAAACTGGGGATCCATTAGGTTATTTTAATTTTGGCTCAACCGTGGTTTTATTAACGAACCATCCGGATATTCATTGGCAATTACCTCATGCCCCATCCTCAAATGTTCAACTAGGGAATATCATTTCGTGACTTTTCCCCAAACTTTGAGTTTCGGAAAATTATACTCATCTCATTTGCAGCTACAAATTTTAAACTTGCATTGAACAGCATCTTGCAGCGCTTCTTAATAAATCATTGAGACTCTCCGCACAGTTCGGCATAATACCAATTCTCTTTAATGCTTAGAGATTCGCATGGAAGTTATGGATAGGACACAACGGTTGGAAACGGAACTGACCGATCTTAAGGAAGAATTGGCACAGGTCAAACAAGCTTTGCAGCGTGCCGAATCCCTTCTATCATTAGTTGATGGCCATATTTATTGGAAAGATATCGATGGCACTATTTTAGGCTGTAACTTACAGCAAGCCCGCGCAGCCGGTTATGAAACCACCGAGCAATTTGTTGGTAAAACCGATTACGATTACTTGAGCTCACAAACTGCCGAACAAGTCAAAGACTTGGACAAACAAGTCATCCAAACCCAACAAACGTTGGTGCAAGAAGAATCTGGTTATTTGCCGGATGGACAGCATCATACTTTTTTATCCACCAAAGCACCGGTCTACGATACCACTGGCCAATATGTAATTGGCATCATTGGAATTTCAATAGATATCACCCAGCAAAAGCAATCGCTCCAACAAGCCATCGAGTCAAAAGAATATTATGAATCCATCCTGAATCAAATCCCTGGTCATGTCTATTGGTTGGACACCAATAATATTTATTTAGGATGTAATACTCAACAAGCCATCGACGCTGAATTAACTGATTGTAAGGAAATTATTGGAAAAACCAACAACGACATGATTTGGAAACAGCATGCAAAAGAATTGGATACCCTCAATCGACAGGTTTTAACCACAGGTGAGACCTTAACCACCGAAGAAAATTGCTTGTTCATTCAAGGAGCTGGGACCTGGTACTCAAAAAAAACACCGCTCTACAATCAAAAAAAACAGATTATCGGTTTATTGGGGATCTCGCTTGATATTTCCAGCCGAAAAAAAACTGAACACTTAGCTCTTAAGAAAGTACAAGCTGAGCAAGCCCTAGAATCTCAAGAATATTACGAATGCATTATTAGCCAGATCCCCGGCCATGTGTATTGGGTGGACACTAATAATATCTATTTAGGCTGCAACGATGAACAAGCCACCGATGTAGGGTTACAATCTCGTAAAGAAATTATTGGAAAGACCTTGTCCGATATGATTTCGCCCGAAGATATCGCTCAATTAGAAGCCATTAATAACAAAGTTATGCAGACTGGAATACCTTATATGGTTGAAGAAAAATGTCACTTCCCCACTGTTGGGGAAAGCGTTTGGTTTTCCAGAAAAACACCTTTGTATAATCGAAACCAAAAAGTCATTGGCATGTTAGGAATTTCAATTAATATCACCGATCGAAAAAAATCCGAGCAATTGTTAATTGAGAATAGCAGGGTAAAGTATGAACAACAAGAAGCTCAAAAATATGCTCAACGAATGAAAATCATTGCCGCTAATATTTCACATGAAATGAAAACACCGTTAGCGGGCATTAAGTTAACCACACAACTCATTCAACAATCATTCAAAAAGTTAGGCCAAGGCTACAAACTTGCGACTGATGCTAATTTGATAGCAGATCCCTTAACCAATGACCAATTAAAAAATATCAGCAGTCTGCTGTCCAAATCCGTGACTCAAATTGATCGGGCCAGTATCATGATTAGTATGCAACTTAATAATATCCGTCATAATCAATTTGACAAAAAAAGCTTTTCAAACTTCCCGATAACATCAGTGATTAATGAAGCCATTGCCCATTATCCATTTAAAGAAGAAGAGCAAAAGGTTCTAACCACTGACTTAGAACATGATTTTGTTTTGCGGGGTGACAAAATCCTACTACAACACGTTCTGTGGAACTTGCTGAAAAACGCGTTGTATCACATCTATGAAGAAGGGAAGGGAAAAATCCACATTCATTTGGAACGCAGTGAATCATTCAATATCTTGTATTTCAACGACACGGCCAAGGGAATGACGCAACAACAAGTGGATTTGATTTTCAATGATTTCTACTCTGTCGGCAAATCTGAGGGAACAGGATTAGGATTGACTTTTTGTAAATCAGTGATGCGAGCGTTTGGAGGTCAAATTCACTGTCGTGCCAAGTTAGGGGAATTTACGGAGTTTACTTTGTTATTTACAAAATAGTGAGTAGCAAATTCACAGTGTCAATACCTGTAAGGTCAATACCCACTTAACATTCACATCTTGAACAAAAGACATTTTAATTTTGAGCAAAGATCCCCACTGACTTGCTTGCAAGATGACATGTGATCTCTTCTTGCTTTAGAATATTATCCACAGCATCAAAGAATGTTATTGTTCCATTGTGTATTAAGCGTAGTGTGTTACCCACAGTAGAGTTTCCCTCATCCGATGCTTGTCTAGAAGAAAACTCGCTTCGCTTTCTTGGGCTGTGGCTTCCATTAATTTGATTTCTTAAGGGTCTAGCATAGTATTCTATTTCTCTAGTCAATATTGTCTGGAAACTTGGCTGAGGAAAATTCTTAGAAAAAATGACCCCTATTTTTTCAATCTGACTTCTCAAAATATTTTTTAATGCACTCACTCTATCAAAGGTTGGTAAACTTTGAAAATGTGACTCGCAAAATTCACCATATAAAAATATACACATTGTCCAACAAAGAAATTGAGCCCCTTCCTTGGCTAGCTTAGTCAATCCATTTTTTTCGATACCAGACTCTCCGATATTTTCATTCTCTAAAATCCGCTGACGCTCTTCAATTAACCAAAAAAAATGTACCAACTGCAA
>WLWR01000116.1 GCA_012103495.1 Legionellales bacterium | reverse complement strand
TAAATAACGACGCCCTAATTCCAAACTGGCCTGTAACTGTACATATTTACTGTGTCCCAAACCTTTGTATTGACACCATTGATCGGCGGATAAACTTAATAAAGACGGTAAATCACCTACTAATAACAATAAATCACGAGCCAAATCAACGGCTGTTTTCCCTTTGACGCCCGTGCGCAAAAAAATCGCTAATAATTCAGCATCGGATAAACTGCTACTGCCCTGATGTAATAATTTTTCACGAGGACGCTCGTGAGCAGGCCAATCGGTAATCGGCATGACAAACTCATTGGAAATAAAAAATAGGGGTGAATTTATAAATGAAAATGCCCGATGGCGTCTAGCGGGGTTGAGTGCAAATTTTAAGCTAATTTAATCGCTTGTCGTAGGGAAGTGATGGTAAAATGCGCTCCTTAAAATATTGAGGAAGTGATGTCGAGTTTAATCCATAAACAGATCATAGTGGGAGTTACCGGTGGGATTGCTGCTTACAAAAGTGCGGAATTAATCCGTCAATTGCGTCAGCAAGGCGCTGAAGTACGTGTGGTCATGACCTCAGGCGCGTGTCAATTTATCACCCCGTTAACGTTGCAGGCTTTGTCAGGGCACCCAGTGCATCAACATTTATTGGATCCAACTACGGAAGCGGCCATGGGGCACATTGAATTGGCGCGATGGGCCGATGCGATTGTCATTGCCCCGGCCACTGCCCAATGCATCACTGAATTGGCGGCAGGGCACGCGGATCAATTATTAACGGCTGTGTGTTTAGCAAGCCAAAATGTTCCATCCATATTAGCGCCGGCGATGAATCAACAAATGTGGCATCATCCAAATACACAGCGCAATGTTGCTAGATTATCCGAACAAGGTTGGCATATGGTTGGTCCTGCATATGGGGAGCAAGCTTGTGGTGAGGTTGGTCCTGGCAGAATGAGTGAGCCACAGGATATCGTGCAAGCCGTTACCGATTTATTTTCCACAGGGGCGTTAGCCGATTGTCGCATTTTGTTGACCGCAGGCCCCACGGTTGAAGCCATTGATCCGGTACGATTTGTCTCCAATCACAGTTCGGGAAAAATGGGATACGCATTAGCGGCTGCCGCGGTGGAAGCTGGCGCGCAAGTGACATTGATCAGTGGTCCGGTGGCATTACCCTTTCCTGAACATGTACAAGGCGTTCGAGTCACTGATGCCGAGCAAATGTTGGCGCAGGTATTACAACAGGTTGAACACTGTGATGTGTTTATCGGTTGCGCAGCGGTTGCCGATTATCGACCGACGCAAAGTGCATTGCATAAATTGAAAAAATCGGATCAACCGTTCACACTGGAATTTGTTCCCAACCCCGATATCATCGCCACCGTTGCTAGGTTGCCCAATAAACCCATTGTGATTGGTTTTGCTGCACAGACGATGGATTTGATTAAAAATGCCCGGCAGAAATTAATGACAAAAGGGTTGGATGGCATTGTTGCCAATTTGGTTGGGGGTGCGGATCGGGGATTTAACGCCGATGATAATGCTTTGACGTTGATCGATGACAACAATGAAATTAATTTACCATTAATGAGTAAGCAGCAAGGTGCTCGTAAAATTATCAAGTGGCTTGTGCAACAATTTTGGCAAAATAACATGAAGGATAAATCCGTATGAAACCACCCATCATTGAATTGAAAATTTTAAATCCAGCGTTAAAAGAAAGCATGGCGTTGCCAACGTATGCAACATCCGGTTCGGCTGGATTGGATTTGCGTGCTTGTTTGGAAGCCCCCCAGCAATTGGCGCCGGGAGACACACACTTGATTGGCACTGGTTTGGCCATTCACATTGCGGATCCCTCTCTTGCAGCGTTGGTATTACCGCGTTCAGGATTGGGACATAAACATGGCATTGTCTTAGGCAATTTAGTGGGATTGATTGATTCGGATTATCAGGGAGAATTAATGATTTCGGTGTGGAATCGTGGGAGCGATCACTTCACAATCCAACCAGGAGATCGGCTGGCGCAGTTGGTGATTGTGCCGGTGGTGCAAGCCACATTTCAAGAGGTGGACCAATTTCAGGCATCCGAACGTGGACAAGGTGGCTTTGGTCACTCAGGGAGAAATTAATTATGACGGTTTTAGAAAAAAAATGGCAAGTGCCAACCCAGATCGCGACAGAAATTTTTAGAGCTTATGACATTCGTGGCATTGTGGATCAAGCGTTAACCGAGGACAGCGTGTATGCGGTTGGTTTGGCGTTTGGCAGTCAGGCGCAAACGGTTGGACAATCGCACGTGGCCGTTGGGCGTGATGGACGGCTATCAAGTCCGAGATTAAGTCAGGCATTGATCCAAGGGTTGCTCGACAGTGGCTGTAATGTCGTGGATATCGGTTGTGTTCCCAGCCCTATTTTGTATTTTGCTACCAATACCTTGGCCACTCAATCGGGGATCATGGTCACTGGCAGTCACAATCCAGCCGATTACAATGGATTAAAAATGGTGTTGGCGGGTCAGACATTGGCGGAAATACAAATTCAACAATTGCGTCAACGTATCGAGCAATTGGAATTTACTCAAGGCAATGGCAGCGTGATAGAATGCGATGTTACCTCGGATTACCTTGATTGCATTGTGAAAGATGTGCAATTGGCTAAGCCGCTTAAAATTGTCATTGATTGTGGTAATGGTATTGCCGGAGCGATGACGCCAGCCTTATTTCGCAGATTGGGTTGTGATGTGATTGAATTATTTTGTGAGGTGGACGGTCGTTTTCCTAATCATCACCCTGATCCAACGATTGCTGAGAATTTGCAAGCGCTGCAGCAAAAAGTATTGGAAACGAATGCCGATATCGGTTTGGCCTTTGATGGTGATGCTGATCGACTGGGAGTGATCACCGATCAAGCCGAAATCATTTGGCCCGATCGGCAAATGATTGTATTTGCAGAAGATGTGTTATCACGCAATCCGGGGCAAACCATCGTATTTGATGTGAAATGTACCCAACATTTGGCGCAACGCATTACGGCTGCGGGTGGTAAACCGCTGATGTATAAAACCGGACATTCATTATTAAAACGTAAAATGCAGGAAGTCCAAGCACCTTTGGCCGGTGAAATGAGTGGGCACATTTTCTTTAAAGAGCGGTGGTATGGGTTTGACGATGGTTTGTATTCAGCAGCGCGTTTGCTGGAAATTGTCAGCCAACACCCCGGTCGAGTGAGTGACTTGTTTGCCACCATCCCCGACAGTGTAAACACGCCTGAATTAAAAATTCCCATTGCTGAGGCGCAAAAGCAAACGTTCATGCGCCAATTGATTGAGCAAGGCGATTTTCAAGCCGAACAATTAAATACCATCGATGGCTTACGCGTGGAGTATGCCAATGGTTGGGGATTGATTCGTCCTTCCAATACCACCCCGTGTTTGGTTTTGCGGTTTGAGGCCGATAGCCAAGCCGCGCTGCAACAGATTCAGGCAATTTTTAAACGCGAGATTGGACGGTGTGATGGTGAGTTGGCGATTGGGTTCTAATAGCAGTATGGGGTACGCAAGATTTTTTTTTGTAAATAAGTTATAATCGCCGACTAGTTTGGAGGAAAAAAACACCAGAGGTATTATCCAATGAGAAAGCCTGCAGTGGTAAAAGAAGTAAATATTCTGGGATTAGACTATTCCGATAGGCGTGCGAGTCCTAATTTGGGGAACCCTGTGACGGAGGATCAAATCCTAAGAGATTGGCACATTTGGCTTAAGAGTTTTGTTATCAAAAGGCCCTGCATGCTTGAGGGTGATTCTTATAATCAAACAATTGATGCAATGGAGCAGTTACTCATAGATGCTTGGGAAGCAAAAAAACCGGATGAGGAAATTATCTTTGGTAATGCAGAACTGTCAAAGCATGTGAAAGAACTTGTGGCAACAAGACAGCAGTTAGCAAAATTTAATCAGGCAGAAGGTTTTTCGATACTACAGCAATCGGGTAGTGAAGAAACATTTTCTGATGTGCAACAACATCAAAAACTTGATGAACTTAAGAGCAACAAAGCAAAATCGCTAGATAAGGCTAAAGAAGCATTTGAGGAACAGAATTTGTCTTTGGAAACGTTACAGAAATTTTGGCGCAACTATTTAATTCCTACAGGACAACAAGAGCACGCGGAAAAATATATTGATTTTTTAACTAAGTACGCCCATCAAGGTGGCGTTTTACATGCTCATATGACAGGGTTGCAGAAATATGTGGCACAAAGGGAGGGACGTTTTGCTCCTCAAAAGATGCAATATTTAGTGACTGTGTCAGGTAAGGATATCGTCATTGAAACAACTTATTTTATGAGTGGTCTTCGGATTGCTAATGATGAGAATAATTATTTTTATCAGTTTAATTGTAAGCAAGATAAATCGGAAAGTGCGCTGAGTTTTGTAAGTCAGGTCAAAGTTGGTTTGAATCGACGGTCGAAGATTGATGTTGACCTCATCGTAGGATTCGGAAAGGATGTGACAAAGCAGATTCGAGAAAATTGTGATTTAGAAGTTCATCCATTTACAATGAAAGAAGGTCAAAAAAAGAATGGAGATAAATTTACTTACCGCGAAGAAGTCAATGATTCTGGAAAGGTGATTACTTCACCCTGTGAAAAAGCCACGATTATTCAGCATTTTTTAATGTGGTTAGAAAATTTCATAGAACAGATTAAAAATGATTTTAAGCGCTTATTGAAATCGGATTCAAAAGAGAGTGAACTTCCTCCAGAACAACAAAGCTTACTAACCCCAGAGCCTCAAATATAAGACCATTAGGCTGAACGAAAAAATAATTGTTTCTGCCAGCCAACCCCAATCCCATATCCCACCAGGGAGACTAAAATCTGCACCACTTCATTTGGATAAGCCACCGGAAATAGCTTAAACCAAATGAAGGTTGCAGCGCCACCTACCACAGCAAGGATTGCTCCCAAGCGATATACTTTCTGACAAACACAACACATCAAAATAGGAATGAACAATGCACTGACCGGCAATTCTGCACTGTGTACCAATACCAAAATAATATTGTCGAAGCGATAGGCAATCAATAAAGCAACAATACCACTGACCAAGGTAATGGCACGTGACCCATGCAAAGCAACGCGGGTTGAGGCTTGCTGCAATCCAAAATCCAAAGCCAGATTGGAACTGATGGCGCACAACAGCGAATCGGCGGTGGAAATGATGGCGGCCAATAACCCCACCGTAATTAATGCCAAGACCCACGGTTGATACAATTGCGTCATCAAGACCACTAAAATACTTTGACCACTGGTGATGGATACGCCCAAATGTTGCGCCAATACGCCAAAATAAATGGGCACAAAACCAAATCCCAATAAAATCAGTGCTGCAACCAAGGCTCCCAATGTAGCCGTGCGTTTGCTGCGTGCGGCAAAACACCGTTGTGCTAAATCTTGTTCCACCAGACAAAATAACACCGGTAATAATAATGGTGTGAGCAAGTGAAATTCCAATTTGGCTAATGCCTGTGGTGTTGGTTGCCAGGTTAGCTCCGTCACTGGAAATTGCTGCAGTGTGATCACAAATAAAATGACAAACAATCCCAAGATAAACAGCACTTGATACACATCGGTCCAAGCCACGGCTTTGAGACCACCAATCATGGTATAAACAATCACGAATGCCCAAAAAATTAAAAACACCCACTCGGTATCAATGCCCAAGCCATACATGAATTTACGCGCAGCCACGATTTGTCCTACCAACAGTCCACCCATGGCG
>WLWR01000115.1 GCA_012103495.1 Legionellales bacterium | reverse complement strand
GTTATACTTCAATCAAGTGTTAAGCTTGCGTTTTTTCACCGAACCGACATTCATTGGATGACATCTCATGTTCACCGTCGAAAATCATCGTTTACAAACCGAACAATTGTTTCGCGGATTGGATCAAGATCATCAAGGTTCGGTGGATAAGCAAACCATTTTATATCGTTTGCAACGAGCGGGCATTGATCACACTCACCAACTATTTACTGAGTTATTTGATCAACTCACCCAATTACCCGAACATGCACGCATCGACTGCGCTTTGTTTGCCCAATTAACCGAACATCATTTAAAGCCCTTGGCCAAATGCTTACAAGGCGAACTCATCATTCCAGACTTTCATTCGTTTTGCCGTGAAATCGAAACCATCTATCATCACACTGCACAATTACAATCCGGCCACATCGCCAATTATATTCCCGAGCTAGCCAAAGCGGATCCGACCAAATTTGCCGTTTCATTATGCACCGTTGACGGACAACAATTTTCCATCGGCGATACCAACAGTGGTTTTTGTGTGCAATCGATTTGCAAACCATTTATTTACAATACAGCCTTGGAGCAATTGGGTGAAACCAAAGTGCATCAACACATTGGTCGCGAACCCAGTGGCCAAGCGTTTAATGAATTAACCTTGAATAAAAAAGGGCTGCCCCACAATCCAATGATCAACGCGGGCGCCATCATGGCGGCATCTTTAATTAGTGCAGACAAAGGCAATGCCGATCGATTGGCGGATATGATCGGTTTGTGGCAACGGGCCAGTGGCAATCTTTCTGGTATTGGCTTTAGCAATGCAACTCATGTTTCTGAATTGGACCCCGCCGATCGAAATTACGCCTTGGGTTATTTCATGCGGGAAAATCAAGCATTTCCCCCCAATACCAATTTAACGCAAACCTTAGAATTTTATTTTCAATGTTGCTCCATCGAATTAACCACTCAAGCATTGGCTTGCTCAGCCGCAACCTTAGCCAATGCTGGTATTTGCCCATTGACCGGGCAATGCGTCTTCGCGGCAGACACGGTAAAAAATTGTCTTTCCCTAATGTATTCATGTGGCATGTATGATTTCTCTGGCGAATGGGCGTTTACCATTGGCTTGCCGGCCAAAAGTGGTGTGTCAGGTGCCATCATGGTCGTGATCCCTGATTTGCTGGGATTGACAATTTGGTCACCACCGTTAGATACACTGGGCAACTCGGTCAAAGGCATTCATTTTTGCCAACAATTATTACAAACATACGCATTTCACAATTACGACAGCGTTTTAAAATACGGTGATAAACGAGATCCTCGTCGTCAGCAACACGGTTGGCAATTCAACATCACATTAACCTTACTGGACGCGGCCAGTCGTGGTGATTTAGATGAAGTGTTACGGTTGGCAGCCATAGGCGTTGATTTAAGTAGTGCGGATTATGACGGGCGTACCGCCTTACACTTGGCAGCAGCCGAGGGTCACCTTCCCTTGGTATGCTATTTGATAAAACAAATCGACGACATTGCCCCGTTGGATCGTTGGGGAAATACGCCTTTAGACGATGCTCAACGCGGACGACACTCATCGATCATCACCTTATTATCTGGATCGGATTAGTAATTACCAGACTGTTGTGTAATAATTCACATGCTAAATTTTTTCTAACTTCATTATTTACAGTTCAAAATCCGGAGGCTCAACCCCCATGTTTACCACCGCTGAATATATTTGGCTTGATGGAACCAAGCCAACCCAGCAGCTACGTTCAAAGACACGGATCATCCCTGACAATACCGACCAACCAACCTTAGACATGTTTCCTGAATGGAGCTTTGACGGCTCTTCCACTGGACAAGCCACTGGTAACAATTCTGATTGCATCTTAAAGCCCGTATGTTTCGTTCGAGATCCCATCCGTTCTGATGGTTATCTAGTTTTAAACGAAGTATTCACCGATGATGGCAATCCTCACTCTACCAACACTCGTGCCATTTTACGCGAAATTTTAGCGCAAGGGGGAGAGGTTCACGACCCTTGGATTGGCTTTGAGCAAGAGTACACGATGTTTCGCTCACGCACGCCGTTAGGCTGGCCTGAACAAGGTTACCCTGCGCCACAAGGCCCTTACTATTGCGGTGTTGGTGCGGAATTGGTTTTTGGTCGGGAATTGGCTGAAGAGCACATGCAAGCGTGCCTAGAAGCCGGCATTATGTTTTACGGTATTAATGTTGAAGTCATGCCGGGGCAATGGGAATTTCAAGTAGGCTATCGCGGCGTAGCCAATGAAAGTGCTGATGTATTGACCGTCGCCGATCATCGTAACATTGCATTATGGCTATTGGCGCGGTTGGGTGAAGACTTTGGTGTCACCATTAATATCGATAACAAACCCATCTTAGGTGATTGGAATGGCGCCGGCTGCCACACCAACTTTTCCACTAAAAATATGCGGAATCCAGAACAAGGACGCACTACCATTGACGCGGCGATCGAAGCATTACGTACCAAGCATCAACAACATATCACCCTCTATGGCCACAAGTTGGAAGAACGGTTGACTGGCTCACATGAAACGTGTTCCATTGAAGAGTTTCGCGCGGGTGTTGCTGATCGTGGTGCATCGGTGCGCATTCCTCAACAAGTCTATCAAGAAGGCTGTGGCTATATTGAAGACCGTCGTCCTGGTGCTAACATGGATGGGTATTTAGTCGCAGCTCGACTGATCGCTACTATTTGCGAGATCGATGACACCCTGATTGTCCAACACACCTCACGCAACTGATAAAACGCAAAAAACAGACAGCAACTCCACCGCTCTTTTTGTGATTAGCAACTTTACTATTCCCTAAAATTTAAAATTTTAGGGAATAGTAATTATCAAAATTATCGCGGCAGATCATTATTAATCTTATTGAGCGGGTGTTGAAAAATCAAATTCCAACTGCATCTTCTCAAATCCTAATTTAACCCCCATCCCTAATAATCGAACCGGCTGATTGGATCTTTGATAGCCACTGATTAGCAATTGTTCGAATAATCTATAGGTCAATTCCCCACTGTTGCTTTCCACGGTTGTTTGATACCAATCGGCAAATTTAATCTTTACAAACTGTTTGGTGATGTGCGTAATTTGATGGCGTTGCAAGCGTTCTTTTAATTCAGCATACAATGCAATCAATGCTTGTCGGCATGCCGTAAGCGTCGGTAAATCATAAGTAAAAGTTTGCTCTACACTGAGTGATTTACGGATTCGTTCGGGTTTTACTGGACGCTCGTCTTGACCACGACCGTAGCCATACAATTGCTCTCCAAATTTACCAAAGTGTTCAATCAAGGCGCTCAATGGCCAAGCTTGCAATTGTCGACACGTGTGAATTCCCAAGCCTGCCAATTTCCTAGCGGTGGCAGGACCCACACCATACAATTTGTGAACAGGCAACTGAACAATGAATTCAGTTACTTGACTGGGCGCAATGACCCACTGTCCATTAGGTTTACACCAATCACTGGCGATTTTAGCCAATAATTTATTGGGGGCAATACCGGCTGAAGCGGTTAATTGCTGTTCACGCCAGATATGCTGGCGGATCGTCGTCGCCAACCATGTTGCGCTGCCTTGACAATGTGATGTGTGGGTCACATCCAAATACGCTTCATCCAATGACAACGGTTCCACTTGATCGGTATACACATCAAATATTTGTCGGATGGCTTGAGAAGCGTGACGGTATTTTGCAAAATTAGGCGCAATCAATTGCAGCTGAGGACACAATTGTAACGCTTTAGCACTGGACATTGCTGAAAACACACCATAGCGCCGCGCTTCATAATTGCTTGCACAAATCACTCCACGCTGCTGTGGTGATCCGCCCACTGCCACCGGTTGATGACGCAACGTCGGTTGATCACGAACTTCCACAGCGGCAAAAAAACAATCCATATCCAGATGAATGATTTTACGAGACACGTTTATTGGTAACGAACATCGATGATTTCGTATTCCATCATGCCTTTGGGGGTATTGACTTGAGCCACATCTCCGACATGTTTGCCAATCAAGGCGCGAGCAATGGGTGACTTAAACGAGACTTTGTTTAATTTGATATCGGACTCATCTTCTCCGACAATTTGATATTCTACTTCGGTGTCCTGCTCAATGACATACAATTTGACCATCGCACCAAAAATCACTTTATCGCTGGTTGGCAATGTCGTGATATCAATAATTTGTGCAGCAGCCAGTTTCGCTTCAATTTGCTTGATCCGACCTTCATTGAACCCTTGTTCTTCCTTGGCTGCGTGATATTCTGCATTCTCACTCAGATCTCCCAACGCACGCGCTTCGGCAATGGCGGACACAATACGCGGACGATCTTGTTTACGCCGCCGATCTAACTCTATTTGCAGCGCATTGGCGCCACATTTGGTCATGGGATGTCGTTCCATTACTTAAATCATCTCGTATGGATAGTGAAATAAAAAAGCCATTTTACCTAGTTGCAGCATAACCAGCAACTGTCATTCTCTTTTAAAAAAAACAAACTACGATGCTCTATCATCGTAATTTTACCAATGCAAAATGACTTTTCCTGATTGACCACTGAGCATGGTATCAAAAGCAGCTTGGTAATCATCGATAGAGTAATGGTGAGTGATCACGGGAGCAATATTTAAGCCACTTTGCAACATGGAAATCATTTTGTACCAAGTTTCATACATTTCCCGACCGTAAATACCTTTGATCACCAAACCTTTGAAAATGACATGTTGCCAATCAATGGCCATATCGCTGGGAGGAATGCCTAACAAACTGATGCGTCCCCCATGATTCATTACCGTGAGCATGTCATTAAATGCCTGCGGATGACCAGACATTTCAAACCCCACATCAAACCCTTCTTGCATACCCAATTCTTTCATAACCGTGGGCAAGTCGGTCTGTGTCACATTCACCGTATGAGTCGCACCCAACCGTTCAGCCAAAGCCAAACGATAAGGATTCACATCGGTTACCACCACGTGACGCGCGCCAACGTGTTTGGCGATCGCCGCCGCCATACAACCAATTGAACCAGCACCGGTGATTAAAATATCTTCCCCCACCAAATCAAATGACAATGCCGTATGCGTGGCATTGCCAAAGGGATCCAAAATACAGGCCATATCGTCGCTAACATCATCTGGGATCAAAAACACATTATCGGCTGGAATCACTAAAATTTCGGCAAAAGCTCCCGGGCGTTCAATGCCAACACCAATAGAATTGCGACACAAATGACGACGTCCAGCACGACAATTGCGACAGACCCCACAGGTAATGTGTCCTTCCCCCGACACTCGATCACCGACTTCATAGCCTTCAACTTCATCGCCAACCCTGGCAATCACTCCGACAAATTCATGCCCAACATTCATCGGTACCGGAATGGTGTGTGCCGCCCAATCGTCCCATTGATAAATATGAATATCGGTTCCACAGATCGCTGTTTGTTTAATATTGATCAAAACATCATTTGGACCACACTGTGGCTGTACAATATCTTGTAACCAAATGCCGGGAGCCGCTTGTGCTTTGACTAATGCTTTCATAATTAAAAAAACCTTGATGACTAAATAATATCTAATTCACGCCCAACTTTTTCAAACGCTTGAATCGCTTTGTCTAAATGAACCCGATCATGTGCGGCCGACATTTGAGTACGAATCCGTGCTTTGTCTTTTGGCACCACCGGATAAGAAAACCCTATCACATAAATACCTTCCACAAGAAGTTGGTCGGCCATAGCACTGGCTAATTTGGCATCGCCCAACATCACCGG
>WLWR01000114.1 GCA_012103495.1 Legionellales bacterium | reverse complement strand
ATCCTTCTATTCCTGCTGCTTTAATAGCATTTTGTAAATGAGTTCCGCTTCGTCCAATTGGCCTGCCTGATGTAGGCGAGTTGCTGTGGTTAAATCAATGGCATCTTTCACGGAAGACGTTCCATGCGAATGTGTAAAATTCCCGCTTGATCAAACGGTTCGCTACAGGCAGTAAATTGTAATTCTTGATAAAAATGGATTAAACGATACTGGGCATGAATGACAATCCGATGATTGGGGTACTGTTGTCGACAAAAATCAATGGCGTGGGTCATGAGAACTTTCCCAATACCTTGTTGACGTTGGGTTGCGGCAATGACCACACGGCCGATGGTGATGTTGTGTGAATCAATCGGATAACAACGTAAATAAGCCTGTAGGATTTTCTGGGAATCATATCCTAATAAATGATGAGATGTTTGATCTTGACCATCCAAATCTTGATAAAAACAATGTTGCTCCACCACGAAAACTTGGCTGCGCAGTGCTAACAATTCATACAATTGATTTAATGTTAAATCATTAAAATCAGACCAATACCAATCTAACATAAGCGCTCCCACTGCTGGCGTAATTGTTGTAACGCTTGGGCACGATGACTGATTTGATTTTTAATATTTGGATCCAATTGGCCAACCTGATAATCGTGCTCAGGTAAATAAAAAATAGGGTCATAACCAAAGCCATGTGTGCCACGGGCGGTGAAGGCAATGGCACCAGACCAACGTCCTTGGCAAATAATGGGTTCTGGATCGGTAGCGCTGGTTAATAAAACAATGACACAATAATAATGCGCGGTGCGCTGATCTTTGGGTACGTTCTCTAATGCTGATAGTAACTTCGCATTGCATTGTTCGGAGGTGGCGTTTGTTCCGGCATAACGTGCTGAATAAATACCTGGGGCGCCGTTTAAAGCATCCACTACCAAACCAGAATCATCGGCCAACGCTGGCAAACCACTGTGGTGAGCAGCATGGCGTGCTTTTAACAATGCGTTTTCAACAAACGTCAATCCTGTTTCGGCAATGGGGGCGATATGCAGGGTGCTTTGCAAAATCAACTGACAATCCAGATCCGTTAGTATGGCTTGGATTTCAGTTAATTTATGAGGGTTGCCACTGGCTAATACACATTGATTGAACTGAGGATGCAACATCTTACCTTGAGTTCCTATGACAGATTAATATTTTTCAATAGATCCAACGGCATGGGAAACACAATAGTTGATGTTTTATTTTGGCCAGTACTGATGTTGGAGAGTGTTTGTAGATAGCGTAATTGCAAAGCTTGTTGGTTTTGCGATAACACATTGGCAGCTTGTAATAATTTTTCAGAAGCTTGCAATTCACCTTCAGCGTGAATAATTTTGGCACGCCGTTCCCGTTCAGCTTCGGCTTGTTTGGCGATGGCGCGAATCATACTTTCATCCAAATCGACGTGTTTGATTTCTACATTGGATACTTTAATGCCCCAACTGTCGGTTTGTTCATCCAAAATGGCTTGAATATCTGAATTTAATTTTTCACGTTCAGATAGCATTTCATCCAATTCATGTTGTCCGAGGACAGAGCGTAATGTGGTTTGCGCCAATTGGCTGGTGGCTTCTAAAAAATTCTCAACTTGAATGATCGCTGGCTGTGGATTAACGACTCGAAAATAAATGACCGCGTTGACTCGTACCGATACATTATCGCGTGAAATCACATCTTGAGTTGGAACATCCATTACAATAGTGCGCAAATCCACTCGTACCATTTGTTGGATAATGGGTATGACAATGATCAACCCTGGCCCTTTGACTCGCCAAAAACGTCCTAAAACAAAGATTACGCCACGTTCATATTCGCGTAAAATCCGAAACATAGAAAGTAATACCAATAATAAGATGGCAATTAAAATAATAATGATCGGTCCAATGTCCATGGTGAGTCCTCTTGCTTTAATGTTCTGAAGGTTTCACTTGTAAAATTAATCCTTTGATGCCTATCACAGTAATGGCTTGTCCGGCTTTCAATGGCGTTTGAGTTTCAATGGTCCAAATTTCTCCTTGGATTTTTGCCTGTCCGCGAAAATCGATATTCTCCAAGGTTTCACCTTGACGCGCAATTAAATCTTCACTGCCAGCAACAACTCTGCGTTGTTTAGCACGGGTGGCCATGCTGAGGATGATAAAGAAAAATAATAGATTGGCAAGTGCCATGGAAATAATTAATGGCCAGGCAATTTGATACCCAGGTAAATTGGAGTCCATTAATAAAATGGAGCCGACAATGAAAGCGATCACCCCGCCAAAACCAAGTGCACCAAAACTGGGAGCGAATGCCTCAGCAATGATAAAAATAATGCCGAGAAGAATAAGCGCCAATCCCGCGTAACTGATTGGTAAGGTGTGCAATGCGTAAAGTGCCAATAACAAAGCGATGGCACCGGCTACCCCTGGTAAAATAAAACCGGGGTTGGCAAATTCAAAAAACAATCCATAAATACCAATTAATAACAGGATGTAAGCCACACTGGGATCAGTAATGACTGCTAGAAATTTGGTACGCCAATCAGGGTTGATGGTTTCAATGGTTAAATGATCAGTGTTTAATTGAATGGTTCGTCCGTCATTGAGGGTGACCTCGGTTTGATTCAAGGTAAGTAACAAATCGGTGACATTGTTGGCGACCACATCGATGACGCCATTGGCTTCGGCTTCTTCAGCGGTCAATGTGGCGGCACTTTCCACCGCTTGTTCGGCAAATTGCACATCGCGATCACGCAATTGCGCTAAGCTACGTATGTAAGCAATTGCATCGTTCTTGGCTTTATTTTCTAAGGTGGATGCTTCGGTTTCAGGCGGTGTTGATTGCGATTCATTGGTTGGATCGGAAGAGGGCTGGTTTGGTGCAGGCATGGGTGTGCCACCACCAATGCTGACCGGTGATGCAGCGCCTAAGTTTGTTCCAGGAGCCATCGCGGCAATATGACTGGCGTACAATAAAAAAGTACCCGCACTGGCAGCGCGGGCACCACTGGGGGCGACATAAGTGACCACAGGGACGGGGGATGCCAAAATGGTCTTGATGATCGTACGCATGGATTTGTCCAAACCACCAGGGGTATCTAAACGAATGATAATTAATTCAGCTTGTTGATCGATGCCGATTTGAATGCCACGTTGAATGTAATCACTGGTTGCCGGTCCAATGGCACTGTCCACATTTAATAAAATTGCGGTACGAGAGTTTTGTTCTGCGGTTAATAAACCGAATAAGCCAAAACACAAGATAAAGAGTGAAAATAATCGTAGGAGTGCTTTCCCTAACATCATTATTGGAACCATGAGTGACCATACATCATTAATAAAAGTTTAGACGCAATCATTTTATTTTGCTATTGAAGGTAGGGTAATGATACAGATCAGGCAGAAAGTTTTAATCCAAGAATGCCTGAGACAATCAAGACAATGCTAAGCATGCGTGCCCAATCGGTGGGTTCGCTAAACAGTATAATGCCACCGATGACCGTGCCAATGGCACCCACGCCAGTCCAAACGGCATAAGCGGTTCCTACCGGCAATTGTTTCAAAGCCAAACCCAATAAACCAAGACTGATGGCCATGGATAAAACAGTGAGTACCGTTGGCCAAAATAGGGTGAAACCTTGGGTGTATTTCAATCCGATGGCCCAACCAATTTCAAACAATCCAGCGATGAATAAAATGATCCAACTCATGCAATTATCTCCCAAGCATTAGCGAATTTGAGTGTTGGTCAGGGCATCCACAATGGAGGTTGGTTGGGTTAACTCGCCTACTTCTCCCTCAATGACATAGTCAATCGCTGAGCCAAAACATTGAATGACTTGAGCGGCAGTGGTCAGAGGTGGTTGTCCGCTTGTATTAGCACTGGTGGAGACTAACGGATTTTGCCACTGTTCACAAATGCGGCGAGCCAGAGGATGTTGAGTGATGCGCACTGCAATCGAGGTGTGTTCACCAATGATCCAAGGGGGCGCTGCGGGACTGGCAGGGATCAACCAAGTCATCGGTCCAGGCCAGCTGGCGCGCACAGTGCGTTCAATGTTGGCAGGTAAGGGTTGGATCAAAGGGGCAATCCATTGCCAATCGCTGGCAATTAAAATCAAACCTTGTTGTAACCGACGTTGCTTTAATGTCAAAATTTTCATGACAGCGGTTTCATTAAAAGGATCACAGCCCAAGCCATACACCGCTTCAGTAGGATAAGCGATGAGTCCCCCCTTTTGCAAGGTGGTGAGTAGTCGGGTGTTATTGACCATGCGCTCGCTTTAAGGTGATGGCGGGCTGCTGACTTTTTTCAAGATGCACCAAATTATGTTGGTCGGTAATGTCTTGGAACACACACAAATCAAAGTATGGCATGATCGCTAAAATATGATCAAAGATGTCACATTGAATGCGCTCATATTCATTCCAGTTAGTGGTTTTGGTAAAAACATAAATTTCAATCGGCAGCCCGTGTTCGGTCAAATTTAATTGGCGGACTAACAGAGTATAATCTTGTCGAATCTCTGGATGTTGATGAAGGTAGGTGACTAAATAATGGCGTAGTAAGCCCACGTTGGTTAAGCGCTTTCCATTAATTTCATTTTGATCGACTCGCCGCTTTGCATTGTACTCAGTGATTTCTTGACGCTTGTGTTGAATGTAATCGGTCAGTAATTCAATGTTTTGTAACTGTTGTAAATCGTTGTCAGTACAAAATCGAACGGTATGCATATCGATGTAAAAACAACGTTTGATGCGACGACCACCGGAATCTTGCATTCCACGCCAATTTTTAACTCCCTCGATCAGCAGAGCGTAACTGGGGATGGTGACAATGGTTTTATCCCAGTTTTGTACTTTGACGGTGTTTAATGAAATATCAACGACATCACCATCGGCACCGTATTTAGGTACTTCAATCCAATCGCCTAAGCGGACCATATCGTACGAAGCCAATTGTACACTGGCGACAAAACCTAAGATGGAGTCTTTAAAAATCAAACTGATGATCGCGGTCATTGCTCCAAGACCGGTTAACAGTCCCAGTGCTGATTGCTGCATCACAGTGGAAATAATCAAGATGGCGGCAAATAAAAACAGGATTAATTTTGCCACTTGTAAATAACTTTTAATGGGTCGTTCATGTGCGAATGTGAGCGTGTTGTAAATCGAATTGGCATAATTTAATAAGGCACACACCAGCCAGTAGACAATTAAAATCATGAAGACTTTCGCCGCCATTTGCACAATGGCAGCCAGTTGCTGTGAGAAGAACAGGCTATCAACAATCATCATTGGGGCAAGATAATAAATGACCACGATGGGGACAAAGTTGGCGGCACGATTGAATACTTGGTGAGTACTTAATAAGCGTAAATGATCAATCCCGCTGCTTTCGCTTAAATGTTTTAATAAAATGACTAAATAACGTTTGGCAATGTAGTTACTTAACCAACTGAGCGCGGCGATGCCAAGAGCGACAATAACGATGCTTAACACCGCTGCCCATTGTGATTGTAAGCCTAAGTGATGTAATACATCGGTGATGGGTATTAGCATATAACTATCCTATCAGTTAATAGAGTAAACGGATCATGAGATAACCTCCGACTAAGAGGTAAATAAATAAACCAAATGCGAGGATGAAAGGTTTTATCCCGACATTTGAGAATTTTTTTAACTGTGTTTCAAACCCCAAAGCTGCCATCGCCATCGATAATAATAAAATATCAAACTGATTGATCGCTTTTACCATCATCGATGGTAGCCATGCCAATGAATTAAAACCAGCAACCAAAATAAAACCAATGGCAAACCATGGAATCAATTGCATAAAAGAAGTG
>WLWR01000113.1 GCA_012103495.1 Legionellales bacterium | reverse complement strand
CAATTGTGCAAGCATGGTTTGTCGTATTTGCGGATCTTTATATTCAAGCATGAAAGTCGCACTCAATGATTGGTCGCCTGGAATTAATGGATTGTAGGTGGCTAGTTCAGTTTCAATTTCTACAGGTTCAAAAATTTTCTCTGCACGCAAAATTTCTTGGATTTGATATTGGATGGTTAACCGATCTTCAAAATAGAGCATTGCATGAGGGCCGATGGCAATACGCCGTGGTTGTTTGTGTTGCATCACTTGCTGACGAAATTGTGGCCGACGTTTGGCATAGTCTTCTAAGCTCCATAAATCTTGTTTAAGTAATGGTTGCATGATAAGTCTCTCCTTTGATCATAAAGCGTATGCGTAACGCAATAAGCTCAGTGGATGCTGATAATCGTGTGGGTGAGTGACACCATTGCTCAACTGCAAGCCGGCAATGGGACAATCGCTGGTAAATGTATGGGGATATTGATTAATTGCTTGATGTAAAGGTTGGCAAATTTTCATGCTGACAGCATGACTTTCACTTTTCACACCATAAGTACCATCGTGACCTGAACAGCGAGTGACTGCAGTGAGCTGAGTATTTGGGATCAAGGCTAGAATATCGCGAGTTCTTAAACCGAAATTTTGCACTTGCAAATGACAAGCAGCGTGATAAAACACTTGGCCCAATGTGTGTTTGAAATCGGTATGAAATAACCCAGCCTGGTGGCGTAAATACAAATACTCGAAGGGATCGAACCAAGCGTCTCGCACTTGTTGCACCGTATCATCGTCGATGAATAACAATGGCAATTCTTGTTTGAACATTAACACACAAGAAGGCACCGGTGCTGTGATGTCCCAACCTTGCTCTACCCAAGGTAATAATAAATCGATGTTATGACGCATGGTTTTGGCAATGTGATCAAAATCCCCCAATTCAAATTTGGGCATGCCACAGCATTGGGTCTGTGGTAGCACGGTTACTTCGATTTGATTGTGTTGCAAAATGATGACTAAATCTTCTACCAATTGCGGCATGTGATAACGTCCATAACAAGTAGGAAAAATTACCACTTTGCCATGGGTGTTCGGTGTGGCTTGGACGGTCAGAGGGGATGAGGATACTGATCGTATCGCTAGACGTTGACGTAGATTGGCGTAGCGAGGTAGTTTGGCTTGGCGATGAATACCCATCAGGGTGTGCATCAAGCGGCGAATGATAGGATTGCGATTGGCGATGTTGATGCATTGGGTGACAATCGGAATGCCAGCAAATTGACCAACTAAATCGGTGGCACTTAACAGTCGATCACGTAATCGAGTGTGTTGTTTAAACTGAATGGCTTTGGCCTGCAACATCAGATGAGGAAAATCAATGTGCCATTCATGAGGTGGCACGTATGGACATTTATTCATGTAGCAACGATCACACAAGTAACATTGATCGGCGACTTGCATGAAATTGTTGGGATCCACACTGTCCACTTCACCGGTTGGACTGTGATCAATAAGATTGAATAAAGTGGGAAACGCATTGCATAAATTGACACAGCGGCGACAGCCATGGCAGATGTCGAATACACGGTGCATTTCGTGCTGCAATTTTTTGCGATCATAATAGCTCGCTCTCAGCCAATGAATGGGATAGCGTGCTGGGGCGCAAGCACTACCGCGCGAATTACTCATGCATGGTATCCAATGCTTGTTGAAATCGATTGGCGTGAGAACGCTCAGCTTTGGCTAACGTTTCAAACCAATCGGCAATTTCATCGAACCCTTCTTCACGCGCAATCCTTGCCATGCCAGGATACATATCGGTGTATTCATATGTTTCGCCAACAATGGCTGATTTCAAATTGTCTCGGGTGTCACCGATGGGTTCGTCCGTCACTGGATCACCACACAATTCCAAATGCTCTAAGTGACCAAACGCGTGCCCCGTTTCCCCTTCAGCGGTGGAACGAAACACGGTGGAAATGTCATTGTATCCTTCGATGTCTGCTTTGGTTGCAAAATAAAGATAGCGTCGATTGGCTTGTGATTCGCCAGCGAAGGCGGCTTTTAAATTTGCTTCAGTTTGACTGCCTTTTAAGTCCATTGCCATACTCCATGAAAGTAAAATAATTCATGTTAAGTGTAGTATAGGGAAGGTTTAATTAAGGGGTGTAATGTGTTTAAGCGTCTTGCCACCCTTGGTAAAGATGGATGGGTTGTGGGGTGGCCAGATGTGCGCAATAGTTGGGAGCGATGGTTAAAGCTTGCATCACCCAAGGTTGAGGATCCTCTTGTGCTAGCCAGATCAAATTGGCAGGCGGCTGTGTTGTGACACAAAATTGATCCAAAGGGTATTGCAATCCCAAACCGAGGGCTTTCACAAACGCTTCTTTTTGCGTCCATACACGAAAGAATCCTGTAGCCAATTGGGCAGTGGGCAATTGTGCTAATGCTTGATATTCATCGTTAGCAAAAAAGCGCTCGGCCAAGCCTAAATAATCTAAAGGATGAATCCATTCGATATCAATGCCAATAGTATGTTGACAGGTGACAGCGTAACAAGCCAGTTCATGAGAGTGAGATACACTAAATTGCAATTGAGCTGGATTGTGGACGTCAATCAATTGAGGTTTGCCATACGCATTGTTTTCAAAGGTTAGGTTTTGCGGTGTGATGGCGATGTAGCGAGCTAATAATTTGCGTAGCATGGCGCGCGCGGCAATGTAACGACGTCGGTGTTTAGCAAATATAAATTGATTGGCAGTGGCTAATTCTTCTGTATTGAGTAATTGTTCATCGTCGGCGAGTTGAATAGAAGAAATTTGTAAATCCTGACGCCAGATATGTACCTGATGTGGCGCCAATGTAAGCTCTGCCGGCGCTGCTTGCCAAGTGTTGGGACACTGCGAATGAGTCATCGATTGGATGAGCATCGAGAAGGCAACATTCTGCGTAGCACGTTATCTTGATCCATCCAATGATGTTTGATAGCTGCGGCGATGTGAATGATGAGCAAACCGATTACGATCCAAGCCAAAGTTAAATGAATGCTGTTTGCAATCTTTGCCAAGGTTTCACTCACCGGAATCCCAGGGAATGGCAGGGTGAACCATTGATATAAAGTGGGTGATTTGTTGGCTGCAGTTGACATGATCCAGCCACTAAGAGGCATGCCCAACAATGTTAGATATAACAGGCCATGGACGCTGTGTTCAGCAATACGTTCCCAGAGAGGGGTGTTTGGTGGTGTGGTTGGCTTTACATTGCCTAATACCCATAAAATTCGTAACCCCATCAAAAATAACACAACCAGTCCGGTGGATTTATGCAACATGTAGACTTGAGCACGCACCGCGTCATTGGCAATTGATCCCATAAAAAAACCACCGATTAACATGCCGATGACCAAGAATGCCACTAGCCAATGAAAGCCTTGACTGATGCTGCCATAGCGATCAAGCGTATTGCGTAAATTCATAGATGGTGTCCTTAAGGTTGTTCAGTTCAGAGCGCTATAATGGCATGAGCTATGGATAGGTTGCAATATGTTCGAGATAAGTTTGCCAAAATTTTTAAGCGCAATTATTAGAATAGGGATGTTTTAGATGACATTTTAAATTTGCCTGGGTTGGCATCGCGCAAGTGAGATGCCAATTTTAAGTTTGCATTGAGCAAATCATGGACGATTCATTAAATAATTTTTTGTATATTCTGCGGTGGTTGGCATTACAAATAAGCTACCCGTTACAGAAATGATTCGGAATAAAAAGCCTGGATAGAATCCTATAAATCCTCTTGTTTTGTAAATTTTCTTTGCCATCGAAAACATTGAACTGGGGTTGGTTTGATATTGTTGCTTTGTACTGAGAGTGTCAAATGGATGACTGAAGATAGAACATAATATCCCTGTGCTAATAACACCCATTGCATACTTTGATTTTTTCTTCCAGAGTGCTGTATTTTCTTTTGTTGTATCATCAATGTGCGTACTAATTATTTGTGGTCCTCGCAGCATTGCAGTAGCAAATATTCCATCTCGAAAGACGTTTGCTGGATAGCCTGTCCACAATCTTAACATTCCAAAATTAGTTAACAAAAATCGGATACTTTGTGTGGGTCGAACCAATTCTTTTTGTCCAATAGATAACTTCTGCTGGGTAAGAATAATATGCTCACTCGCCGTACAATAAATAGCACCTGCTGCACCACTGATCATGGCGGAAGCTATTGCCCATCCAAGCGGGTGTTGCTTGCCTTCAAAACAATGATCGAAAAAAAATTGGATGATTGTTGTTGGACCAATGGTTATCACATAAGGAAAAGCTCCTTGATATAGGAATGAGAGTTTGGGGGCTTTAGAAAATTTAATAGGCTGGTCACTTTGCCGGCGCATTTTTAATCCATAAGCAGGATAGTTAATGCCCGTATCCATAACACCAGCAGCGGCTCCACTGATAAGAGTGTGCCAAACAGTAGGAGTTGGGTTTTCAATTCTTCTTGTCACAGTTGATCCTTCTTCAAATTTTAGAATTTAACATTTTAAGCAATAATTGTAACGGGTTAATATTTTGATGAGTAACTTATGTAAATAAAGAATTGACAACACTTCCTATTTTTATATAATCCATTCTCTGAGAGGTTTTCGGTACTTACTTTGAATAAATTTGAAAGTAAGTAAGCATCATAAAGAAAGGAGTTCAAAATGAAAATCATAATTGATAAGTCTATCATTCAAAAGTTTCCTGATACAACAATAGGTTATATTGTAGCTAAGTTAAATGTGGAACAATCTCTTACTTATGTTGAAAATTTAAAAAGAAAACTACCGGAATCGCTCGCACAGAGAGGAATCACTAAACAGAATTTAGCATCCACTCCCTACATATCTAACTGGAGAGAAACATATAAAACTTTTGGTGTTAAACCTAAACAATATAAATCTTCAGTTGAGGCATTAACCAGGCGTGTAATTTCGGGAAAAAGTGTATGGAATATATCATCCGTAGTTGATTTATATAATTGCTGCTCTGTTCTATCGTCTTTTCCAATGGGAGGGTACGACATCAGTAAATTGCATGGAGACATTCGGTTAAGATTTGGAAATCAAGGTGAAACTTTCGTACCGTTAGGTGCTAGTGATAATGAATCTGAAACAGTTGAAACAGAGCATGTGGTTTATAGTGATAATGATAGAGTAATATGTTGGTTATGGAATTATAAAGATTCACAAAGCACTTGCATTGATGAATCCACAAAATACGCAGTGTTTTTTGTGGATTCAGCTTTTGAGGTAACCAATTCTTGGGCTGTGACAGACGCCATTAACTTTATGAATGAACATTTACCTATAATCGGATGTTCTCCTATACAGTCTGGAGTTTTAAATGGAGGTAATCTGGTAGGAGAGTGGCCAGAATTAGATGAACTTAGTAGCATGTCAATAGAATTGCCTGAAATTCAAGAAGTTAAGGAGACAGATTCTGGCCTGCTGCTGCCCGGTCAAAAAAAAGTGGTTGCCACTTCGTCAGCTCAAATTAGAAAACCCCGGGTAGAACAACCACCAAAGCCAGCATTTCCACCTATTAAACCTAGGTTACAGTCAATTGAGCAGTCAGCTGATGAACCGCAACAATTCTTACAGTGGTGCGCGATAGGCGAAGATTCGAAGTTAAGACAAATTGTAGCCATTAGATCAGATTTGACTCAATACTATGATAGTTTGGGAAATTATGGAATACACCATGCAGTAGTTGGTAGACATTTATCAACGGTTCAAATGCTATTGGACGAATTTCATGTAGAGCTGAATGTGCAAAACAAGTTGGGCTATACGGCTCTAATGCTTGCAATAAGAGATAGTAATCTTTCACTGGTCTCTAAATTGTTGTCTTATGGTGCCAAGGTGCACATAGGAGTGACTTCTGCAGGAGAGACGGCGATTGATTTAGCTAATCAAAAAGGAAATCCAGAGATTATTCGAGTTTTACAAGAATCCGTACAAGCC
>WLWR01000112.1 GCA_012103495.1 Legionellales bacterium | reverse complement strand
TTGGTCCGGAAGTAGTGATTGGTGATCATACATGCATTGGCCCACACGTCGTGATTGCTGGCCGCACTACCATCGGTCGCAAGAATGAAATCTATTCATTTTCATCCTTAGGAGAGGCACCCCAGGATTTAACTTATGCGGGTGAAGATACTTGTTTGGAAATTGGCGATGAAAACATCATTCGTGAATACTGCACCATCAATCGTGGTACGGTCAAAGGTGGAGAAGTCACACGCATTGGTAATAAAAATTATTTCATGGCCTATGCGCATGCTGGGCACGATTGTGTCATTGGCGATCACAATACGTTTGTTAATTATTCCGCGTTATCTGGCCACGTGTGTGTGGAAAACTACGTCACCTTAGGTGCGTATTCAGCCATTCACCAATTTTGTCGGTTAGGTGCGTATTGTTTTGTCGCACGAGCAACTTATGTTCCCAAAGATATTTTACCCTTCACCATGACTTCCGGTTATGTTGCCGAGGCGTGTGGTGTGAACACGGTAGGTTTGAAACGTAATGGATACAACAGTGAGCAAGTTGAAAATATTCGGCGGGCTTACAAAATCATTTTTCGGCGTGGGTTAACCGTCCAACAAGCGGTGGTTGAACTCTATGAAATGGTTGCTAAATGTCCGGAAGTCAAACCCCTGATTGAAGCATTAGAAAATACCAAACGCGGTATTGTGCGTTAGCATAACGCATTTCTCCAACATCTTTAGGTGGAATGGACTGATAACCATTCCACTTAAGGCCTATCATTGGTGTATTGTTTCAGACAATATTTTTGCCAGCCAATGCATGGTTAAAGTTTTTGCCTTCAAGTGAGATAGGTATAAGCCTTGCCTATTAAAATTAACAAATTGTCATTTCAGTAGTAATTATTTATGAACACTCGTAACGATCCTTCCTTCTCTTGGAAAATCAATAAACCGGTTTTCATCACCTCAACCGCTTTGATCATTATGCTGGTTGTGTTGGCGGCAAGTTTTCCTTATCAAGTTGCCAGTGCATTGGAGCATGTGCAACAGCAATTGATTTTCAATTTCAGTTGGTTTTATATACTGGCAGTTGCCTTATTTTTAATTTTTTGTATCAGCATTGCTTTGAGTTCTTATGGTCAGATCAAATTAGGACCGGATCACATTGAGCCAGATTTTAATCGTGTGACTTGGTTTTCAATGTTGTTTAGTGCTGGCATGGGCATTGGCTTAGTATTTTTTGGTGTGGCTGAACCCATCATGCATTATGTGTTACCCCCGGAAGGGGAACCGCGAACATTGGCTGCGGCACAACAAGCGATGACCATTACTTTTTTTCATTGGGGATTGCATGCTTGGGCCATTTACGCATTGGTGGGATTGATGCTGGCATATTTTGCTTATCGCCATAATTTACCATTGAGCATCCGTTCATCATTGTATCCACTGATTGGTGATCGCATTTATGGTGGGTGGGGGCATTTGGTAGACATCGCTGCTTTACTAGGGACTTTGTTTGGAATTGCTACATCGCTGGGATTTGGCGTGGTGCAAATTAACAGTGGTTTAAATTATTTATTCGAGACACCGGTGACCATTGGGACACAATTTATTTTGATCATTGTGATCACTTTGATTGCAATGGTTTCAGCGACCACTGGATTGCACAAAGGCATTCGCCGTTTGAGTGAGTTAAATTTAATCTTGGTGCTGCTGTTATTAGGTTTTGTCTTACTATTGGGACCCACCGTGCAATTGTTGCAATTGTTTGTGCAAAATGTGGGTGATTATTTAAGTAGCTTGGTTGCTAAAACATTCAATTTATACGCTTATCAACAAACCGGTTGGATTGGCGGTTGGACATTATTTTATTGGGGTTGGTGGATTGCTTGGTCGCCTTTTGTCGGGATGTTCATTGCGCGGATTTCACGAGGGCGTACCATTCGATCTTTTTTGCTGGGAGTTTTATTTGTACCGGCAGGTTTTACCTTTATATGGATGACGGTGTTTGGTAACACGGCTATTTATTTGGATATGCAACCCCAAACGGATGGGCTGTTATCCGGTGACATTCAAGATCAAGTGGAAACCGCTATTTTCATCCTATTACAACAATTACCCTTACCGGTGATCACTTGTGCATTAACCATTTTGATTGCAGCGGTATTTTTTATTACCTCTTGTGATTCAGGTGCTCTGGTAATGGATCGGTTGACTTCAAAAGGTCAGGCAAGCGGCATGCATTGGCAACGTATTTTCTGGGTGAGTATTTGTGGAGTGATTGCTGCTGTTTTATTGTATGCCGGTGGGTTAAGAGCGTTGCAAACAGTTGCATTGATAAGTGCTTTGCCATTTGCCATTGTTATTTTATTCGCGGCGTATGGATTGCTACGCAGTTTGCAATTGGAAAAAATGAAACAAGTTGCGTTTGACAGTTCACCGGGGTTTGGTATGGCAGCCACACCCGTATCGTGGAAAAGACGCTTGCGCCACATTGTCAATTATCCCGATAAACAAAAAGTAACCCAGTTTTTACAAGAGCAAGGGTATTCAGCTTTGACCAAAGTTGCTGAAGAATTGAACAAGCGAGGGTTGAGTACGGAGTTAAAACGAGAAGTCACAACCATTGCTCTGATCGTACAACACGGTGCTCAACACAATGAATACGTGTTTTATTATGGGGTGCACATGCAAGATTATTTGATCCCCCGTTTTGCCTTATCAAATTTAGATTTGGATGAAAGCGATGAGGAAAAATATTATCGGGCGGAAGTGCATTTAACCGAAGGAGGGCAGCACTACGACATTATGGGTTATTCAGAAGAAGAAATCATTGCCGATGTGTTGGCACAATATGACAGACACATGCAGTTTTTACATTTCGTAACTGATAAACAGTTATGAAATAAGGAACGTTAATTTTAAATTTCGGCTAGCTGAACGGTGGTGCATAGTGACAACAATTCTATTGATCTTGTAAGCAATAGTGCTGATAATCGGCCACTGTACCTTCAAACGGTTGAAACTGGCCTTTTTCCACCAAATACAATTCATCCACCAGCGTTCTCAACAAATGTCGATCGTGTGATACCAAAATCATCGCACCACTATAGGCTTGCAAGGCAAAGGTTAATGCGCGACGCATGGTTAAATCCAAATGATTGGTTGGTTCATCCAGCAATAATAAATTCGGCCGTTGCCAAACAACCAAGGCCAGTGCCACGCGTGATTTTTCTCCTCCAGAAAATCGATTCAATGGAGCAAGAGATTGATCGCGACTAAAGCCAAAGCTAGCCAAATAGTTGATGAGTTCTTTTTCTGATGCCCGATCAGCAAAATCACTCAACAATGCTAAAGGCGAACGTTCCAAAGGTAAGTGATCTACTTGATGCTGATCAAAATAGCCAATGCCTAAATTTGCTGGACGCTCTATCTCGCCGCGCAGTGGCGCTAATTGCCCACACAAACTTTTAATCAGTGTGCTTTTCCCCGCACCATTAATACCCAATAAACCAACACGCTGTCCTGGATGAAGGCTTAAGCTCGCATGATGAATAATCGGGTGTTGCGCGTCATAACCTAAATATGCTTTACGCATTATCAGCATAGGATTGGGCATTTTTTCAGGTGTGCGAAATTGAAAATGAAATGCCGATGCTTCATAAATGGGCTGGATCAATTCCATCTTTTCAATGGCTTTCAAGCGACTTTGTGCTTGACGAGCTTTGGTTGCTTTATAGCGGAAGCGATCAACGAACTTCATCGCATGAGCAACTTGCCCCTGTTGTTTTTTGGCTCGTGCATTATGCAAAGCGATTTGCTGAGCCCGTTGAACTTCAAATGATGAGTAATCGCCTGTATACAAGGTACATTGCTGGTGTTCAATTTGTGCAATGTGGGTGACCGTGTGATCCAAAAAATCTTGATCGTGTGAGACTAGCAATACTGCGCCTGTATAATTCTTTAAAAAATTTTCCAACCAGACGATGGCTTCCATATCCAAATGGTTAGTCGGCTCATCCAGCAATAATAAATCGCTAGGCATCAATAAACATTTAGCCAATCCCAAGCGCATCCGCCATCCTCCGGAAAAAGATGCCAGCGGTTGTTGCATCATTGCATCGCTAAAACCCAAGCCTTTTAAAATCTTCGCTGCTCGACTTTCAGCACTGTAACCATCTATATCATGTAATTGGGTATGACAATCCATAACCACTGCATAATCATTGGTTTGTTCGGCTTGTGCCAATCGAGTGCGTATAGCAAATAATTTGGCATCGCCTGATAAGGTATAATCCATCGCCGACAATTGTGAGGCAGCCACTTCCTGAGCAAGTGTTGCGATGCGAGTGTGTTTCACTAAATGAATTTCACCTTGTGCCAATTCCAAGTCACCTTGGATGGCAGCAAACAACGACGATTTACCACAACCATTGGCACCGATTAGGCCAATGACATGTTTGGGATAAATAGATAAATTGACTTGCTCGAGCAATACATGATTGTCACGCGCCAAGCCCAGATTACGAAGTGTCAACATAACAGCGGTTTTAGGTAACCTGCTTGCTCACTAGAATTGATCATAAAGCTGAAGATACTACCAAACCTACTAGGTAAAAAGCAAAAATAAGTGTGCAGGCGGTAGATTAGACGGCACATTGCCATCGTAAGAGGAATGGTATGGTCAAGCAATGCTTGCTTGTTGTATGATGCGCGTTTAAAAAATCAAATTACTATGTCATGCGAATTGGAATTAATCAGTGGACTTTGCAGGATGCCAGTGGGCGGATGAAACAAATTGATGGCATCGGCACCTATACTCGGCAACTCACGCAAGGACTGGCTTCACATCTGACGGTACAGCCAGTCTATTTGCAATCAGTCAAAGATACTTTGCGTCACCCTTGGCCGCATTATGATCCAAACGCTCAGGTACCGACGAGTATGAATCCCATCTTGAGTGGTTTTTTACCTTTTGCTGGCTACCGTAAGTTAGAGCAACAGATTGACGTGTTTCACAGCACTGATTATTTAGTCCCCAAACTACGCCACACACCGGTATTGGCAACGGTGTTTGACAGTATTTTTTTAAAAACTCCAACTTTCTCAAATCATCGATGGCGTCAGCTTAAAAATTATTTATTGAAAAAAAATATGCGCTATGCCGATCAGGTGGTGACCATTTCTCACGTGATGAAACAAGAGATTGAGCGCTATTGGGGGATCAGTGAACAACAAATTTCCGTGGTGCCTTTGGGGATCACCGATGATTGGTTGGTACGTCAATCGTCCACTGATCTTAAGCACGTATTGGCAAAGCATCAAATTGATCGGCGCTTTATTCTCAGTGTGGGTACGTTGCAACCACGCAAAAATTATGAGCGGTGTGTGCAAGCCTATGAGCAATTACCGGCAGAATTGCAACAGAACACTTTGTTGGTAGTGGTCGGCAAACCCGGTTGGTTGTGTGATCAAGAAGTGGCGAAGTTCCAACAATTGATACAGCAAAATCGCATGCGTTGGTTGTCTTATATTTCGTTACCTGAGTTACAAGCATTGTATCAAGCCAGTGAGCTTGTATTGTTTCCTTCACTGGCGGAAGGATTTGGCTTCCCAGTAATCGAAGGATTTGCCAGTCAAACCCCAGTGTTGTCTTCGGCGATTGATGTGATTGAAGAAGTGGCCGGAGATGCGGCTTATTTGGTCGATCCAACTGATGTGAAAGCCATGACGCTTGGATTGCAAGAGTTGCTCAGTGATGCCAACTTACGTGCTGAATACATTGCCAAAGGCCAACAGCGGGTGAAACAATTTTCATGGGAACAAACCATGTTGCAAACCATCCAATTGTACCGTCAACTGCTGAAGTGAGGGTTGGTGAGACTTCATTTTTGTAACTATTTTGGTATCTATACCCATTCCACTTGAAGATGCGAATTTTAAGCGTGCATTGAATGGCATCTTGCGCCGTTTTTCATGAAAAAAATCCTCGAATTAGCTCGCTAGTCCTGCGGTTTTTTTCAATCAAAACGCCGCAATCTACCATCCACTGCAAGCT
>WLWR01000111.1 GCA_012103495.1 Legionellales bacterium | reverse complement strand
TCGGTCAAAGAGGATGCTGTGCAGCCGTTGGCAAAAGAGGTAGGTGATGGTGTATGTGAGGTGACCTCGGATGCGTGTGAAGACAAAACGTCAGTGAGTTTGTCGGGGAATTTCAACGAGACTTTTGGCAAAGTGTTTTTGGACATGCTACGTGCAGGAATGCGTGAGCATCGGTGGACAATTAACCAGCCGGATGCGCTCATGTTTCGAGTGGAGTCGGGGTGGTTGGTGACGATGTCGTTGGTGCAAATGTTTTTAAATCAGCAAAAAGAACCGATGACGTGTGAAGCGTTTGTGGACGTGTTGCAAGCGCAACATTTGTTGGCTTGTGAGAAAGAAAAAGCGGTGGTGGATTATTTGAATTTGGCTTTGACACCACCGGTGTGTGTGAGAGGTGTGGTGGTGTTGACACCGGTGTTGGATGAGGACATGGGTGGTGCGCCATATCGTTTTTTGAAATCAATGAGACAGTTGGGGGAGTCATGATGGAACAGGTAGAAACACAGACGAATGCGAAACGACTAACGCCTCAATGGACGATGCAGTTGCACACGCAAGTGGCGCAGCGATTGTTTGTGGGTAGTTGGAATCGACGGTTTGGGTTGCAACAGTTTGCAGCCAGCATGAAGCGAGTGTGTGATGCTGCGCAAGCTGATGATCCGTATGCGCATGTATTGACGTTGCAGGTGGATGAGCAGATCCAGAAATTGTATGCAGAGCAGCAACAAGACATTATTCAGTTGGAGGATGTTCGGGATCAATTTGCTCAGCGTGGGGTGCAGATAGTGGTGCCTGAAAATGCAGCGCCGTGGGTCAAGCCGTTGCGCTTTTCCACGCCGATGGCGTATCAGGCGGCTTTTTTGTTAGTGGACTTTGATTATTTGGTTCGGTTGAGTTTGACGCTGAAAGGGGTAGGTGATTTGAAAACGGTCAAGCCCATGGCATTATATCAAGCGATGAAGAAAGAATTGTTGCAATTGTATGCGCTGCCGCGGCAGTGGCGCGTCACGGGGGTGACGTGCGCGGATTTGTTGCAACGCACGGCCAAAGGGTTGCAGGCGGAGGCGTTGCTGGGGGTGTTGCCTAGGGTTTTGCTAGAAAATTTTAAAGTAAATCAATTGGCGTTAAAGTTGTAGATAGTGTGTACATTGCAGGTAAACGAATATTCACACCAACAAAAGAATTGTAAAATCTGACAATGGTTCCTAACCCATCGGTGACTAAGTTTATATCTTCAGATAAATCATGATCATGCATAATGGAATTTTTCATTGCATGTATTTTTTTCATTATCTTGCCATCGTTATCAGTACCATGTTTTTCGATAAATTCAATATAATCATATTGGGTGGAATTTCTTTTGTTGGAAGAACTTAGTGTGACTAAACCTTCAAAAGCCATTCGTATGTTAAGAGTCGCTTCATTAAGAAATCCTAGTGAAAAAAAATAGTGAGCTTTGTAGATTGTGCTTAATATATGGTGGTTTTCAAAAGAGTAAATTTTGTTCAATAATTTTTCTAAACATTCTAGTGACTCATCCTTTATGGTACGTGATTTATTGGTTTGTTCATAAGTGGAAACAATTAAGTGCATATAGTCTATATTTGAAAATTGATTTGAGCGGTTATTGCTTAACAACAAAGCATCAAGATCAAAGTCTGATTTTCTGACTTCTATAAAATTTTGTGGGTGTTCCCATCCGTCAATCCCATTAAATTCTTTGTATAGAGTGCACTCTGTAGATTTTAAACATGCTATTAAACTGAGCATTACCTTGAGACGCTTAATTTTATATTTGTTGAGTTTATTCATTTCAAAATTGATTTCATCTGTTTCAAATGGAGTAGCCTCCATGAAATTAGAAAAATCAATAACAAAATAGCCATCACGTCGAATATGTAACTCGAGGTCATTGGTCAGTTTTATTGAGCGGTAGCTAAGTGTTGTTTTAACATCATTTTGATAAATATAAAGAGATGGATTCTTGGTGTTATAAAAAGCAATGCAAGAGTGTGTCTGATACATTATGCCTCTCTGGAGTATATAGGTTGCTAGAATTTTTTTGATTTTGACAAGACACCATCCTATCACTTTGATAGTCATGAAGTAAGCTTATCTCGTACACTTTTTGTCCCTTTCCACTTGTGTCTCTAAATAAAACCTTTTAAAGTAAACACTTCAAGTCGCCGACTTTCCGACTCTAAATAGCAAAGTCAACGTGTCTTACGGTGATGAAATACACGGCCATTCTTCATGGTTCACTGACGGGTTGTTCATCGACGAGCCGTTCTTTTATCCAACGGTGTACTGCGCGGTTGGCTCTTATCCCACGGTCATTGTGGAGGTTTCAAACTCTGCAAGGGCTGGGTTTGTTTTCTCTGCTTGATCGTATTCATTATGTTTAAAAAGGAGAAAATAATATGTCTATTAAAACCATCAACGAGGTGCGCATTCGTGGTTATTTAGGATCAGCGCCACAGGTGAAATCCCCGGAAGGCAAATCACCGTATGGCGTGTTGTCGATTGCCACACATGTGTATTGGAAACAAGCCGATGGTCAATCTGGGCAACGGACGGATTGGCATACAGTGTACGTGTTCAATCGCAACGTGGCGTACTTGTCGCAACTAAAAAAAGGCGATGCTATTGATGTGTTGGCAAAAATTGGCGCACGTGAAGTGAAATCCTCGCAAGAAGAATCGGCGCGAGTGGTTCCAACATTGATAGCGCGTGATTTTGTTAAATTATCGCCTTGGGATGAATTGGATGAATCGACTGATTCATCGTTGCACAATCCAACCGAGTCGCTTAAAGAAGCATTGAACAGTCATTTTGATGTTTGAGTTTCGTTAATTTTATTTATTAACCCACAACGGGGAATGTTTCTCCGTTTGGGACATTCTCCGTGTTATGAAAGGAGGATGTTTAAATGCAGCAAAAACAATCGAATACCCATAGTGTGCAACTGACTGGTTGTGGTTGGGTGACGGCGATTTCATCAACAGCAGAAGGGCTGTTTCTTTGTCTTCGAGTGGTGCGCTCGCTGAATGATGGAACACAAGAGCAAGAATGGCATTTGCGCTGTCAGGTGAAGGAAGATTCATTGTGTCGTTGGGTGATGGCTTTGCCATTTTACAACATCGATTCCCCATCAATTGAGTTGGCTTTTACAGTGACGGATGTGATGTTTTGCGAACAGTTCAGCAGTCAAGGTATTGACAGTGTGGAGATCGTATTGGTTATGGATGCAGTGTTGACGAAAGCGCGGCGACTTTAAACAAGAGTATGTTGCTTTGAGCGCACAAGATGGTTGAATTTGTAATTGTTGTTAGAAAGTTATGATGATGTATTGTCGATATGGCAATACTTTTTATAAACCCGGCTGGGGAATATATCCTCACTGGGTGTGTTCTCTGGCTTTTAGGAGAACTAAGATGCAAGAAGTGATGATACAAGATGATTTGTGGCAAAAGCGGTCTTCCTCAGTGGGCGAGAATGAATTTTTTCGTTATCGCTCTTCAAATTTGATGTTGACACGAACAGTTCTTAATTTGATTGAGAAAGTCCAGATTACTTGGCTACTACATGATATTGCTCAATATCATTTGGAGCGTGTGAAGATATTATGTCCTCGCAAGTTCTATCGAGTGACTATCAGATCAAGCTGGTTTACCACCTTGCGTATTCAAGATGGTTGTGGTCGGACACTGTATAAATGCCGGAGTGGAAACTTTAAGTTTCGCTTGTACAGTAAAAAAATCCGGTTGTGTGCCTGCCAGTGGCCGAATCATCAATTTTGTTTGATGGTTTTAACGGAATGTTAAAGCCGATTTAATTAAGTAAATTTGTTTGAAGGAAGTGGTAAACAGTTTATTTGATAATAAGATGCTTTAACAGTATGAAATACTGTGTTATCTAAGTGATAACATTTTTTATGAACCCAGCTAGGGGATGTGTTCCTGTTGGGATGCGTTCTCTAGTTTTTAAGAAGGATGCGAAATGGGGAAGGTCACTAAGAAAGAATTTTCATTGAATGAACTGATTTTGGAAGAACATTGTGGTTGTTTGTTTGTGCTCGGAGCATCAGTTTTATTTGATGGTTCCAAGTGAGTATTAGAGATGATTCAAGTTTAGAAGTCTGCTTTTGTTGGGTGGGTTTATGACTTGTTGGGAAAATATGGTTTGTTGAACATATTTTAAAATATGCAAGTGATTTATTATTTTATTTTTTCATAGTAAAAAATCGGCTCCCTTTGGGTTGAGCCGTCGCTCTCTTTTTGAGAGTGCTCTTAACACGATTTTTAATGATGAAGTAATTTTTGAATGGAACTGGGCTAATATTGATTTAGATGACTAAAAGGATTTTAATTATGCCTATTTGTGTTTACTGCAAATGTGAAAAGCCATTTCCATGTTTTAGCAATCGAGAACATGTTATACCTAAAGCATTTGGCCTGTTTTGTCCTGAAAATATTATACTAAATGGAACTGATGAAAAGAATAAAAAAGTATGTAATGCATGTAATGCCTTTTTTGGAGGGAACCACGATAGATGGCTTGCTAGAAACTCTTATGAAGGATACATTCAAAGGAATAGACATTTGAAACCTTCTCAACTAGATAAATATGGGAAAGTTATATTAAAATCTGATGAGGGGGAATTCAAAGGTCATTATTTGGAAATTTGTAAAGATAATTGTGTTAAACCTGTTCGTCAAATTGGACTCAAAAAAAAAGATGGTGATTTTGATTTTTTTCTTCCTGAAAATTTCGAGTCTATAGAAAAAGAGAAATATCAAACAGAAGGAGAGTGTTTGCTTTATTTTGAAATGAGCGATGAAGAAGCTAAAGGTGTTTTCAATAAAATCGGTATTAGATTTAATAAAGTAAAAGATATTCCGCCCCCTGATAATCAAGAAATTCATGTTAGTATGGAAATAAAAATAGATAAGTTTATTAAAAAATCGATTACAAAGATTGCTTTTAACTATTTTTCATATTTTAATAAGGTGGATAATCTGATAAGTCAAGAATTTGATAAAATTAGAGAATTTATTTTAAAAGATGAAGATATGGATTTGGTTAAAGTAAGTCAAGAACCTGTTTTGTTTGATGAATCATTATCACGAAAAAGGCTCGGACACATCATTTCGGTTGATAAGGATTCTGATGGAAACATAGTTTCATACGTTTCATTATTCAACGTATTTAAATATACGGTTTTATTGGCAAAAATGCCAATCAATTTAAGAGTTAAAACTGGGATGGGACACTTTTTCTCCCTTGAAAGAAAAACAATACTAGAAATAAAAAAATCCTCATTAATAATTCCAAGATTTAAAATTATTATCCCAATTAGAAAATTGTGGATTCCTGAAAATATTGATAGTGACATATTAAATTAAGTAATGAATTTAAATTATCTTAAATAAGTATCCACTTCCGCTGCTCGATAATGTCCCATCGTTTGGCTGACACATTCTTTAGCCACGTTCCAGTTCATCCCCGTATCTTGTAACTGAGCAATCCGCCATTGAGCATACGTGTGGCGCAAGCCGTGAATGCCATGACTGTGATCCAGCACGTGACGAGAAGCTATTGTCCACAATTTTGATAGATAATTACCCGCAGGCAGGTCGTAATGCTTTTGACAGACAACATTGTGTTGTCCACGTTCTTTGAAATCAATTGGGTGGGATAATTGCTGATTTTTAAGTCGTAGAGCGGTTTGCGGTGAAATGGTGGATAGGTATTCGTGACCACCTTTGCCAATGAATTTTATTTTCACCCATTGTTCTAGGCCAGAGAAACGTTCGGGATGGAGTTTGGCGTGATGTGCGCGAGTGAGTGGAGCGTCGAGGCAGGCGAGCGAACGGCAAGCACGGTTCCTCGCTCACGCACCATGACGTGCTGGAGGAAGTTGAAGTTCCCGCCGAGCTTGTGGGTGTAGATGAAGCTGGCGCGCAGCTTGTAGTACTGCGACTGGGAGACAAGAAGCGGACCGGCACCCTGCAGGAGCGAGTGCGACTTGTCCATCGTGAATCTCCACACGACCCGTGACCACTGACCAATGC
>WLWR01000110.1 GCA_012103495.1 Legionellales bacterium | reverse complement strand
GTGGGAGCAAACACTCACGGAATATAAAAAACTGCGGGATAGAGGTGTGCTGGAAGAAGATGAATACCGAAGAATAAGAACACTCGGCGATCCTTTTTCTAGGGTGGCTGAGGATTTATCCGAAAGAATCATTAGTATCAGTTTAAGCACCAATACCCGCCAAAAATTATTAACCTTACAAATTCAATACCAATTGGAAGATGCGAAAGGGGCTATCATCGGCCAGCAGCAAACCGTGTTGGTTAAAAAATTTGTCACCCTTGATTCCAATGAAATTTTAGGCTCCATGACACAAGAACAACAAATTGAACTTGAATTAACACAACAAGCCGTACGACAATTACTCAATCAATTGGTGATTCGATTTTCAGGAACAGCAGAGGGATCTTAGCGATGCAAATCAAAGCCGATCGCTTGGTTCAAACATTGCAAAAACCACTGTTACCGGTGTACCTCATTCATGGTGATGAACCGGTTTTGCAACAACAAGCGATCCGTGAATTGCGTCAAGCCGCTCATGCCCAAGGGTACCAAGAACGCGAATCGCATCAAGTAACGCCGCAATTTAATTGGGAAACCCTCACAAACGCGACGCAACATTTTTCTCTATTTAGTGACAAGCGACTGTTTGAAATTCATTTAACCCATTACACCCCTGGGCAAGCCGGTGCAAAAGTCATTCAAATCTATTGCCAAGCGCAATATACGGATTGGATCTTGCTGATTACTGCCAATAAATTAGATCAAGCGCAATTACGCACGAAATGGGTTAAAACCATCGATCAGTGTGGGGCCATCGTCACGCTTTATCCCATCTCCGATTCACAATTGCCACAATGGATTGAGCAGCGCTTGCAACAACAAGGCATGCAAGCAACGCCTGATGCCATACAATTGTTAGCCAGATTAACCATTGGTAACTTGCTGGCGACTCAGCAAGAAATTGATAAACTCGCTTTATTATTTCCCGACCAAACACTGACTTTAACCCACGTGGAACAAGCGGTGATGGATGACAGTCAATACAGTGTGTTTCAATTGGTGGATCATGCGCTATTAGGTGATCTCGATGCCACACTGCGTGCCCTAACCCGCTTGCAGTTAAACCATTGTGAACCGCGACTGGTCATGTGGAGTTTGATCAAAGAAGTTCGTTTGTTGCTGACACTATCCGTTGCACAACAGCAAGGCATCGCCTGGTCAACCTTGGTACAAGAACATCGTATTTGGCAAAAACGTGTACCGATCGTACGGGCTGGATTGACACGCCATACCATCGCCCACTACCGCCAATTACTCCACCAATTGGTTGCCATTGACGCCATCCTCAAAGGTGCCCGGGTTGGCTGTATTTGGGATGCACTGACTCAAGTGTGCATGAAACTGGCGCAATCAACATGACATTGGACGAGCCAATTGGTATTTTAGGCGGTGCTTTTGATCCGATTCACAATGGCCACTTGCATCTGGCGCTTGAATTAAGCAAACGTTTGCATTTGGGCGATATGCGGTTGTTACCATCGCAATACCCTTTATTGAAACAAACCACCGGTGCCAGCATTGCGCAACGGTATCGCATGTTACAACTGGCTTTGATCCCCTACCCTCAATTACGACTGGATACCCGCGAATTGTTTGCGCACCGACCGTTGTATAGCATTGACACCCTGAGTTTATTTCGCCAAGAATTTCCTCACCGGCCACTGTGGTTTGTCATCGGCATGGATAATTTACATCAATTGCCGCAATGGCATCAATGGCATCAATTGGTGGAAATGACACACTTGATCGTAGTCAACCGTCCTAATTATTCATTACCCACCACAACAGATATCCAACAATGTTTATCGGTTCGATTAACCGAACAAGTGGATCATTTGCGTACTCACTTGCAAGGCTTGATTCACTGCATCACCCTCCCCCCACAATTTATTTCATCCACGGCGGTTAGACAGCAATTGCTGCAGGGATCATTGGCGGCTGATCAATTACCACCATCGGTTGTCAAATATATCCAGCAGCAAAAATTATATTGCCATCGGGCTTAATGCTACCCATTTTAAACTTGCATTGGACAGCATCTGAAACATTATTGCGCAAACGCCCATCGATTCGCATCTTAAGATGGGGTGGGGTTATGAGAAACCATAAGCAGCATTTCGTTTTCAACAATGGTGTCATTATACTTGCAACTGCGCTTGTGCCAATTCACGCAACTGACGACGCAACACTTTACCAACATTGGTTTTAGGCAATTGATCAACCACAATGATTTGCTTAGGAATTTTGTAACCCGTTAAATGATCATGGCAATGCGCTAACAACTGTTGTGAGTCAAAGGATGGCTTATCGTTGACGGTGACAAAGGCGATGACTTGTTCACCGGTTTGTACACAAGGCATCCCAATCACCCCCACTTCATCAACATCTGGATAATCGGCAATCACCTCTTCCACTTCGTTGGGAAAGACTTTAAACCCGGACACATTAATCATATCTTTCTTACGATCAATCAGATAAATAAATCCTTGGGCATCTACTTTGGCAAGATCACCGGTTTTCAACCAGCCCTCTTGGGTGATGACTTGATTGGTTAATTGTGGACTTTGCCAATAACCAGCCATAACTTGTGGGCCTTTTACCCATAATTCACCGGTTTCCTCAATCGACAAGGCTTGTCCTTGTTCGTCAAAAATACCAATATGGGTCGAAGGCAATGGCAAGCCAATGCTGCTATTGTATTTTTTAACATCCAATGGATTCATCGAGACCACCGGACTGGCTTCGGTCAAGCCATAGCCTTGCAACAAGACGGTCCCAGTTCTTTTTTGCCACGCTTGAGCCACCGACTGTTGCACAGCCATGCCTCCAGCAATGCTAAATTTTACAGATGAAAAATCAATTTGATCAAACTTAGGATGATGCAACAGTGCGTTAAATAACGTATTTACCCCAGTGATGAAAGTGAATCGAGTACGAATTAATTGGGTTATGAATCTTGGAATATCGCGTGGATTGCTAATCAAAACATTGCGTGCGCCCAATCGAAAAAATGCAAATAAATTGACGGTTAAGGCAAATACATGATAGAGCGGCAATGCGGTGATGACAATTTCCTTTCCCACTTCCAAAGTATCCGCGGTCCAAGCAATCACTTGATCCACATTGGCCAATAAATTTCGATGCAATAGCACGGCCCCTTTAGCTTGTCCGGTTGTACCACCAGTGTATTGCAAACACGCAATGTCATCATCGTTCAAGGTGACCGGGCATAATCCCAAATCATTGCCATCATTCAACAATTGATTGAACCAGATGGCGTTGGGAATATGCCAGTTGGGAATTGCTTTTTTGACATATTTAAGCATGAAATTAATCACTTGCGCTTTGGGAAATGGCAAGCTATCCCCCAGATGGGTGACAATGACATGCTTGAGATCGGTTTCAGGTAAAGCTTGAGCAACGGTATGGGCAAAGTTTTCTAATACGATGATGACTTTGGCATTTGAATCACGCAATTGATGAGTTAATTCATCACTGGTATACAATGGATTGATGTTGGTGAAAACCAATCCTGCTCGTAAAATACCAAATAAGGCAATTGGAAATTGCAATACATTTGGCAACATAATCGCGACGCAATCGCCTTTTTTCAATTCTAAAATATGCTGTAAATACGCGGCAAATTGCCGTGATTGTTGTTCAAGTTGATGATAGGTCAGTGTGGCGCCAAAATTTTCAAATGCAACTTTATCTGCAAAGCGTTGGCAAGTACGAGTGAACAGATCAACTAAGGAGGAAAAAGGTGGTGGCTCAAGCTCGTTGGGAACCCCCGGTTGGTATTGAGCTTGCCAAATAGGTTGTATCATGATTATTCCTTTTGCTGGATGATGGCTAATGTTAATATACTCACCGTTTGGCCTCAAGCACGGTCAATTCAACAGATTTGCTCATGACTTTTTTGCAATCAAACGAGGATGAAACTATGGCAACTGATGCATTTCAATTGAAAGGCAGTTTGTTTACGTTAACGGTTTTACAATTACATCAGGCCGATATGGATAGTCTGACCCATCAGTTGGATCGATTGGTACAACAAGCACCTAAATTCTTTCAACATACTCCGGTGGTGATTGATTTACAGGCAGTGCAACAAGTCAATGGTGCAATTGATTTTGCGCAACTTGCCGACCAATTGCGCCAACGCGGCATGATTCCAGTAGGCGTACGCAATGGCAGCACAGCACAACAACAAGCGGCGATTGCTGCAAAGTTTGCAATTTTGAATGCAACCACCAGTAAAGCTGAGTCACATCCAGGAGACACGGCTGTCGAATCCTCTGTCACCTCAATGCCCAACAAACCCAGTCTGATGATTCACAAACCCATTCGCTCTGGTCAGCAAGTGTATGCCCAAGGTGGGGATTTAATTGTAACCGCGCCGGTCAGTCAAGGAGCGGAATTGTTAGCCGATGGCAATATCCATATTTATGCTGCATTGCGTGGTCGAGCCTTGGCCGGTATCCAAGGAGATTCACAGGCACGCATTTTTTGTCAACACTTGGCCGCAGAATTGGTATCGATTGCCGGACATTACATGGTCAATGAAGCGTTGCAACAAGTCAGCTATAACAAACCGCATCAAATCTATTTAGCGGCTGATAAGCTACTGATCTCACCATTAGGCTAAGCATGTACTCACTGTTTATCGCCGATTTACATTTAGCTGAGCATCGGCCGCAACTGGTGACCAAATTTAATTACTTACTGAATCATTGGGTCAGTGACGCTGATGCTTTGTATATTTTGGGTGATTTTTTTGATTACTGGATTGGTGACGATGCAGCCTCTCCTTTTCAACAACAAATTGCACAGCAATTACATCATGCCAGCCAAACAACCCCTATTTATTTCATGGTAGGCAATCGAGATTTTTTATTGGGAGAACAGTTTACCCGACAAGCCAATTGTCACTTGTTAACCGATCCGTATGTGGTTGATTTGTACCATCAGCGTGTATTACTCAAGCATGGTGATGATTTGTGCAGTGATGATCGTTTACACCAATGGTTTCGCAGAGTCAGTCGTCAACGCTGGATTAGGAAAATATTTTTGGCATTACCAGTTACCACTCGCCAACGCATCGCTCAACGAATTCGTCAGCAAAGTGCACAGCGGCAATTGTCGGATCAAATCGCTGATGTGACCGCCTCCCAAGTCCAAGCAGTGATGCGCAACCATCAAGTGGATCATTTGATTCATGGGCACACTCACCGGCCAAGCATTGAATTTATCCAACCGGCGGCTCATTTGCAAACCCGTACCGTATTGAGCGATTGGGGAATACAAGGCAACGCATTGCTAGTGAATGCCAAAGGTGAACAGCGACTTATTTATTTCTAACCCTCAATCGTAGTAGTAACGGAATCCTCGGCGATCGCCAGCATAAGAATAAAATCCTGCCGTTCGTCGATAATAAAATCGCGGCCAATAGTAAGGTGTGTAAATATAAGGATATGGCAGGCCGGTGCCCGCATTGTAATAATACCCAGGATAGAATCGCTTTTTGTTCTGCCCTCGCCAAGGAGGAACGTATTTTACTTTATAACCCGTGGTATAAGAGGTGTATGAAGGTGGTCGCCCGTAACGATTGTCTGTCGTACAGTAAGCGAGCATGAAAACAAAAATACCACAGAGGATCAGCCGAAAACTTAACAGCAAGTGGTCACTCATTATGATGTCCTTATGTGATTGGCTTGCCTACGAATGAGTATAGTACATTGACTTATTCGTCTTGCTGGGCAGAGGTTAAATTCCACTTTGTGATAAATGACTAATTTTATAGGATGGACCAGCGCTCATCTGAGAATTTTTTTAGAAAAACCGATACAGCCTACCATCAATTGCAAGCTTAAAATTCGTAGCTTCAAGTGGAATGGGTCTATACCCATCGTACTTGAAGCTACGAATTTTAAGCGTGCATTGGACGGCATCTTGCGACGTTTTTCATGAAAAAAATCCTCGAATTAGCTCGGCTAGTCCTGCGGTTTTTTTCAATCAAAACACCGCAAGATGCCACCCACTGCTCACTT
>WLWR01000109.1 GCA_012103495.1 Legionellales bacterium | reverse complement strand
AAAACTTTCGTTCCATCTCCAGGTGTGATTAATTGGTTTCATCCTCCTGCTGGGTTTGGAGTGAGGTTTGATTCACATATTTATGATGGTTATAGAGTCCCTCACTACTATGACTCCATGATTGCCAAATTAATTTGTCACGATAAAACTAGAGAGGGTGCTATTCGCAAAATGAGAAATGCTTTACAAGAATTAGTGATTGATGGGATTAAAACCAACATCCCATTGCACCAACAAATCATGGATGATCCTAATTTTCAGCAAGGCGGCACCAACATTCATTATTTAGAAAAAACATTGGCTGAATGAGCGCTTGGAGTAATGGTTGAATGGTGTGGCGGCAACTGACGTTTTATTTACCTTCCTCCATCGCCCCCAACGTGATCGAAGAGCAATTAACTTTATTAGACGCGCAAGCCATTACATTGCAAGATGCTGGTGATCAAGCGTTATTTGAACAAACACCTCACAGTCAACCGTTGTGGACCCAACTTCAAATCACTGCACTATTTGCCGATACCGATGATCCTAAAGCCATCACCACTCACTTAGTAAAACACTTTGCACTGGATCCAACCACCTTGCAATGGGAAGACATCGCCGATCAAGCTTGGCAACAGCGCTGTCAGCAACAATTTCAACCGATGTGCATTGCCGATCGCTTGTGGATTATTCCTTCATGGCATGAGACACCCGACCGGCAAACCGCAACGATGATTTTGGATCCAGGCTTGGCGTTTGGCACCGGTGCACACCCAACCACTCAATTGTGTTTAACTTGGCTAGCTCAACAAAAATTACCCGGCAAAACCGTCATTGATTACGGATGTGGCTCTGGCATTTTAGCCATTGCCGCCATGAAATTGGGAGCAATAACTGCCATTGCTCACGATTTAGAAGATCAAGCATTGCAAGCCACTTCAACCAATGCACAGCGCAATCACATCGCTGCCACTCAATTGTTGATCACCGACACACCGCCGGATCCCAGTCAAACAGCAGACATCGTGATCGCCAACATTTTAGCCAACACCTTAATTGAATTGGCCCCCCGACTCACACCATTGGTGAAGCCCGGTGGACATCTTGTATTGTCGGGTATTTTAACCACGCAAGCATCCGCAGTTGTTGCCGCTTACCAGCCTGAGATCACTTTTGATCCCATCCATCAGCAAGACGATTGGGTGTGTTTAATCGGTCGCCATTGCCCAAAACTTTAAATCTTCGGCAATAGCGATCGGTCAATGCTTGAGCATCGCCTAACAGATGGTATAATCGCGGTTCTTTTTTATTAAGCCGATGACGTTGGCTTTTCCAATAATTATTTGAGTAGTAAAAATTATGTCATCATCTCCTGTTGAACAACCGATCAAACCGTTTCGCCAGCAAGTCGCCATCGCTTTGAAGGCTTATTTAGCACAAGACAATATTGAAAACATTACCGACGCTTATGCCGCCTTAATGACCGAGGTTGAAAAACCTTTATTAAAATGCGTGATGAAATTTACCCATGACAATCAAAGTCGCGCGGCTGAAATTTTAGGCTTAAGCCGCGGTACCTTACGTAAAAAATTAAAAGAGTATCAATTATTGTGAAGTCGATGCGTGCCTTAATCAGTGTCAGTGATAAACAAGACATCGTTCCCCTGGCCCAGGGATTGATTGCTTTGGGTTGGGAAATTCTATCCACCGGTGGCACCGCCACTTTATTACGTGAACATCAAATTCCAACCACCGATGTAGCCGATTACACTGGATTTCCGGAAATGATGGAAGGTCGGGTGAAAACTCTGCATCCCAAAATTCACGGTGGCATTTTAGGCCGCCGCGGCCAGGATGACGCGGTGATGCAAGCCCATCACATTGAACCAATTGATTTGGTGGTCGTAAATCTGTACCCCTTTCAACAAGTCACGGCTCAACCAAACTGTGATTTTGCCACTGCTATTGAACACATTGATATTGGTGGACCCAGCTTATTGCGCGCGGCCGCTAAAAATTATCAGCACGTGACTGTGTTGGTCGATCCAACCGATTACGCCACGGTGCTCACTCAATTGCAACAACACGCAACGGTCGATGAAACCTTGCGGTTGCAATTGGCGCAAAAATGTTTTGCCCACACCGCACGTTACGATACCGCGATTGCTGCTTATTTAGCACCATTGACAACCCCGCAACCCACTTCATCGCCCTTTCCAGCCAGCTTGTCATTGCAGTATCAAAAACAACAAGATTTACGCTACGGTGAAAATCCGCATCAAGCCGCCGCGCTTTACACCACAACCCAAGCCTCAGCTGACTCGCTCAGCCAAGCGCAATCCTTGCAAGGCAAATCTTTATCATTCAACAATTTAGTCGATAGCCAGGCAGCGTGGGATTGTGTGAATACGTTTCAGGAACCGGCATGCGTCATTGTCAAACACGCAAATCCCTGCGGCATTGCACAACACGCATCGTTGATCACAGCGTATCAACACGCTTATCGCACCGACCCCTCTTCCAGTTTTGGAGGGATTATCGCATTCAATCGTCCGCTCACCGCTCAATTGGCGCAAAAGATTCTTGATCAACAATTTGTTGAAGTATTGATTGCCCCCACGGTTGAACCGACGGCTTTAACGGTCTTACAAACCAAACCCAACCTGCGTGTTTTAGCATGTCAGAACCCACCCAAGGAGACATCAACGTCAAAGTGGCAATTGCGTTCATTAGGCAAAGATAATTTATTGGTGCAACAAATCGATCACGTTTCTATGAACGCAGAGCAATGCACGGTGGTCACTCAACGCCAACCCACCAAAGCACAATGGCAAGATTTATTATTTGCCTGGCAAGCAGTGAAATTTGTTAAATCCAACGCCATTGTTTACGCCAAAGATCAAGCCACTTTGGGCATTGGCGCAGGCCAAATGAGCCGGATCGACAGTGCGCAAATCGCCGGCATCAAAGCCGCTCATCAGCAATTGTCTTTACACGAAGCAGTGATGGCTTCTGATGCGTTTTTTCCTTTCGCCGACAGTGTAGAAACCGCCGCCGCACTTGGGATCAGCGCCATCATCCAACCCGGTGGCTCCAAACGCGACGCCCAAGTGATCCAAGCCGCCGATGAAGCCAATCTGACCATGGTCTTCACCGGCATTCGGCATTTTTATCATTAAACACTTTTTGGTAACCATTCATCATCGTTCAGTGAAAAACCATCTTAAGCGCAAGATTTAAAATTTTGCGCAAGAGTGACACATTTTTTCACTAAATAATCCCTGATAAACGTTTGGGTTGCCGATAAAATGTGGTAACCTGCGCGCCGGTCCGTTGTTAAAAGGTTGTATGATGAGTGGTCGATCAAATCGTTCCTTGACTGATTTTTTTCGTTGCAAGCGTTCACCCGTAGAGCAACATTCCCGTCTCATTGCTGCTGATGCTCCAAGCAAAAGTGACTATGGAACCGTCCCTAGTTCCCAGTTATCCTTGCCATTAACTCGTTTACAAAAAGGCGCTTTGGGATCGATTGCCCTGTCTCATGGTTTGTTACAAGCCGCATTGACTTTAAAATTCATCACTTGGATACCCAATGATGAAAACCTCAGTAATGAATTACTTTATGCACTTGCTGGAGGATCCATCTTATCTGCGATTCCTGTGACTTATTACTTAAGCCGTCGTATTGCTGTTAATTTACGTCAGGGGTTAGACTTCCCGGTTGGCTTCTGGCAATGGCTTGAGCAGCTCACGCTCTTTAGTGGCTTCGCCAGTTTACAATTTGGTGAACTGACTGAACAGTTGATAGAACTTTTGCACCGCACCACAAGCATGTCTAAGGAAGAAATTCTTGAAGTGGCAAAAAATCCCGGAGTATTAAGTGCAATAGCACTTGTTGCGGCAGTAGAAGGCTATGGTGCTCTGATGCTCAATGGCGTTGAGTCCCACCGATTCAGCCAAGGGCAAGGCCCCCTTCGAGCATTACTCAACATATGTCGTGGACCCTCAGCGGTTGAGGATGAAGGTGATTTCAAAGCGGTCGAGACAACACTTAGCGATCGCGGCATAAAATTATTCCACCAATTAAAAACAGGTGCTATTAAAACCTTCTCTTTTCCCAATCACGCTGCGGCAGGCGCATTGGGTGGCCTTCAATTATTGGCAGCCATTTCCCTATTAGCTGGTGAAAAGATCTCTCCTTTTGTTGTGGCACCTATCGTAGGCTTTTATGCAACAACCATAGGTATTTTTGAAACCATTACCCAATTAGGCGCCAGTAATGAATTAGCAGGTGTTGTTTCTCATTCGGAACTAGAGCACCAATGGTTTAATTCTCAGAATTCACTTTTTTTACTTTGCGCTTTTTTAGATGGTATCGCCATCCCTCTTGGCTTCTTGGAACTCCTTGACTATCTATTTGAGGTGAGTGATGTTCAAACAAGAATGATTTTGTTTACCCTCATCACCGTCATTACAACAGCTACGGGTACTCCCCCTATTTTTGCGTTTTTTCAACAGTTAAAATTGGATGATCAAAAGACACTCTTTGCAGAAGAGATCACTGATGAAGATTCGGTTACTATTGAGCTTCGCTCTACTGATGTTCCTAACAACCATGGATTGACACCTTGATGCTTAAAGAATTTATCTTAAGGTTACAACCCGACAATCAGTTGGTTTTACAACAGTTATCAATCCCGTCCAAGCCAAACTATGATAGCGAATGCAAGTATGATCCGATTGACGTTGATCAAATAGTCGATACAGCGATAGAGGTATTTTTAGCCCTCCCCTCAGGAACTCAGGTCAACCCTACGCTTGTTAATAAAATACGCGATTTTTTAGTGGACAACTTCTCTTCTACCAATAGAATAAAGTTCCATTTTACCTTCCCTCTAACGGATGATGATGCCGGTCAAAATTTAAAAGATGCATTGACAAAAATTGCTGAGAATCGGTTAAAAGAAATCACCTTGGTATTTTATAAAACCCACGCTGTCGTACGACGTGAAACTCACACAACCGATGATAACACTCCATATCACTATTGCCCTTATGTACAACATCAAGAGCCCTACGTTTTTGTGCGAGAATCAAGAAACGCTGCAAAAACGCTCCCGGTAACCGGTAGACACTCCCAACTGATAATCAATGGTCAAACACTCAGCAAGGATGATCATCAAAAGATTGCCTGGTGTGAAAAACTTCTTTGGTTAATACGGCACAAACAGTTTCGCTGGTCATCTGCCAAACAACATCCAAAATATAAAGTCTTACAACAATTGGGCAATCAAGTTCAAGCAACACTCGATCACATGTCGTTTTTACCATCGTCTACTGACGCTAACCTCACCATTTCACAGCACATTCAACAGTGTTCATCTCAATTATTCAATATTGTTGGTGAGTTAATCAGCGTATTTGAAACCAGCGATGATCGAACGCTGGATGAGGTCATCGACTTAAAGCAAGACGACTCAAAGCAAGACGACTTAAAGCAAGACGACTCAAAGCAAAACGACTCAAAGCAAAACGACTCAAAGCAATCACCCTCCCCTAAAGCAAAAATACTGCACTCTCGAGGTGATTATTTGCACCACTTAGGCATCAAATCTCAATTCACTGCGCAATTGATCACACATTTAAACCACGGAGCCAAACTTTTTCCCACTGAAGATTTTGTAAAATGCTTAGTGGTATTAAAAACCAAGCTCCAAAAAAGCAAAAAAAAATGGGATGATACGACAGGCAAGGCACAACGCCTTGAACAACTGATTGACCAGCTTGAACAGATCATCACAACAATCAACAACAATCAATCAGATGCAAACACCATAAACACTCAAGTGGAAACCGCAACCAACCTGGTCCAAACATCCTCCAGTCAAAATGATGCTTTACGTGATAAACGTCACCCCATCCTGTTCTGGCAAAGAGCAAAGAGTTGGACAACACTGTGCCAAGCAGAACAAACATTAACATCATTCACCACTTCTGATAATGCTCCCTCTTAAATGGTGATGTCCCCTCAACTTTGTGACTTCCTTTCTATATACCCGTCGTACTTGAAGCTACGAACCCCACCGACTGTCAGCCATGAAGTTTTAGGTGACATTTTAGCGTGCAATGGAGGTAGATTGCGATGTTTCGATTGAAAAACCCGTGGGACTCGCG
>WLWR01000108.1 GCA_012103495.1 Legionellales bacterium | reverse complement strand
AAAGCACAGAGACAGAAGTAAAGACAAGCACAGAGACAGAAGTAAAGACAAGCACAGAGACAGAAGTAAAGACAAGCACAGAGACAGAAGTAAAGACAAGCACAGAGACAGAGGCAGAAGTAGCGAAAAAAGCAGAGACTGAATGGGATCATTTAGTACATTATATTTTTGCGGAAGAGTTTTTTAAAGACGGTATCGATACGTATATAAAAAGATGTCAACATTTTGCCAACAATAATGTATTAGATCAGAATAAATTAATATTAATGGTGGTGTTGAAGGAATGGATACGTCAAGGATTGTTAATTATAAATCACGGAGGAGCCGTTAAATCTTATCCGGTGGATTTGATTGAAGAAGTATTGTGTAATCTTCACAGAGCTTGCCAACAGTATAATGACTTATTTCCTCAAGATGCAAAATCTATCGTAGATGATGACCAGCTAAAAGAACGACTGAACGCAGACAATAGTGATGAATTAAACCAAAAGATCATAAAATTAATTGATGACACAAAAGAATTAACTAAAAAAAATCTAGTAAAGGTTGAAGATGGGTGTAGTAAACAATCAAAATCAAAGTCTAGGAAGGCTCGTGAAGATTTGGCATGGCTTAATGATAAACGACTTTTTGTCATTCGACTCATCCGTGCAGGGATAAGCTTAGGACAGTATGGGTATTATGGGACTAACTTGAATAACTCTAGTCATGATTGGATTAGAAATACGGAAGTTTATGCCAAACGTAACAGTAATGATGATATTTGGTTCTGGGATGCAGAGGGAATACCTGCTTTGGCATTGTTTTTGGGAACGATCAATTTTGTTTTTTATGCCATACGCTTTTTTTTAGATTTGTATCTATCCATTACGAATCTATATCGATGGAGTGCAGAATTAAATTTAAATAAAGAGCTTGTTCAAAGTCAGAAAAACAGATTGTTTTGGGTGGCTGTGCGACGTGAAATGAAAGAGCGTGGTTTTGAAATTATTAATGATGGTGCTTGGGCAATCATCAATGGGTTGAATGCTTTTTATGCCTATGGTGTTCCAGTTCCTCTCGGAATGATGACGGTTTCTTTAGGTAGTATATTTTTGGTTGTTCTTTATTTGGTCGATGTTGTGAATGCTTGGTATCGAGTACGAAATAATTGTAAATTATATGAATTAGATATAGTTGAATTAACGCGTGAATACGAAAAATTAGTGAAGGATTTTGCAGAATCACAAAATAATGAGATAAAAGAAGAAGTGCTTTGGTTCAAGCAACAAGCATTAATCGAGCGTCAAATCTCGCATTTTGAAAACATTATTAAATATAAAATTTCTTTGTTTGTGGCCGTTGTGCTTTTTATAATGACTGTTTCATTGGTAGTAGGTTCTGTGCTCAGTTTCGGACCGCTTTATGTCGCAATGGCAATTGGCATTGTTGTAACGCATGCGCTTAATTGGATGTTGAAGAAAAAAGTTGAAGAATATGTAAGAGAGATAGCGGATGAACAACAAGGTGCTGAGGGAATATCATCAGGGGCTGCTACTGATGAGCATCTGCAGACAGCGGATGCAAAAGTATTAAATAAAATAATAGTGTTATTAAAAGAAATTCCATGGTTATTAATAGAGCTGTTTGCAAAAGAAGATAAAGCGAAACTTATCGAAGCAAAAGCAGAGAAGACTGCTAGAGAGCGCTCCAATGGGGCTCTTGCTAGTTCTAGTATGTTTGCCCAACGACGACAATCATCAATAATCGAGCAAGAGCCGCACTGTGATGTGCTTGGTGAGGGGTATGACTTGAGCCCATCGTGAAACAGTTACGCAGTGCAGTCGCATGTTTACGCCCGAACACGTAACCGCTGCCCGGGTCTAATCACACCACTTTGCTTAACCTGTGGATTCCAGCGTTGTAAATCACTGACTCTGACGCCATGACGTTTGGCTATGTGTGATAAGGTGTCGCCTGCGCGGACTCGATAGTAACTATTTAACCGAGCCACGTCCGGTTGACCGGTTAGAATCACCAACTCGGTTCCTGCGCGGGGGGATTTGCCATTGGGGATTTGATTCCATAGGCGTAGGGCGTTTTCAGTGATTTTATATTTCCTGGCGATGCTTTTGAGAGTGTCGTCGGTACGGACGGTATGCGTGGTGCGTTGTAAATTGGATTTGGGTTTGGGTGATTTAGCAATTGCACGTGCGCGGCGTTTACTCAATTTGCTTGTGTGATTGGCGCTTGGATGGGCTAATTGCGCGTGTCCTGCAATCATTAATACCTGACCCGGGCGGATGACATGATTGCGTAAATTGTTCAATTGTTGAATGGCGGTGACACTGACTTGATATTGACGCGCAATGGCACCTAATGTGTCACCACTTTTAACTTCATGATTGAGTGCGGCAACCGCAGGTTCTTCTGCCTGGGTGCTTTCACTTTCTTTGACATACTGCGCAAAATTTTTGGTGAACGTTTTGACTTGAGTAATTGGTAAGATCACGCGTTGAGAATGATTGGGGCTGGTGATGCCCTGATTGTGTCCGGGATTTAATCGATAAATTTCATCTAAATTTAAATCAGCCAACTCGGCAATCGCGGCTAGAGTCAATTGCCCATCGACATTGATTTCAGTGAAGTAAGGACGGTAGGGGATTTTAGGTAATTCTGTACCGTATTTTCTTGGGTTATGCACAATGGCGGCCAACGCTAAAAACTTAGGTACGTAAGCTTGGGTTGAGCGTGGCAGAGGCAATGACCAAAAATCAGTCGGTTTGCCTTGGCTTTTATTACGGCGGATGGCTTTGGCCACATTGCCTTCGCCTGAGTGATAAGCGGCGATGGCCAATAGCCAATCGTCATCAAACCGTTCCTTTAAATACACAAAATAATTTAACGCTGCATGGGTAGACGCTTGAATGTCACGTCGACCGTCATACCACCAATCCAGCACCAATCCCAAACTTTGCGCGGTTACTGGCATTAATTGCCACAATCCAGCCGCACCTACTCCGGAAACTGCGTATGGATCATAAGCACTTTCGATCTTGGGTAATAATACCAATTCACCGGGCATGCCGCGTTGTTTAACTTGTTGGTACACGTAATATACATACGGCTCGGATTGAATAACCAATTCATGCAGTTGATAAGGACGAGCCATGAATCGCTTAATTTGTTTTTGTACATTGGGATGTTCAAAGTGTTCACTTAAATGAAATGTTTTCGGCAATGCTTGCCACATGTTGAGTGGAGCGGATGTGGTAATAGAACTGATTGCAATCAAACTGCTGAACACAATCAATTGACCTATGTATTTCAAATAGCGCATCGGTAAACCTTTACTGTTTGTTAAAAGTGATCTTTCCAGTCTCGCAGAGCTGCGAAAACATCAACTGGATCGGTCAGTGCTTGATCGGCATACCGTTGCGCGGCGTCAATCACTGTCGGTTGCGTCACTCGTAAAAAAGGATTGGTCGCCAATTCTAAACCAATGGAAGTCGGCAAGCTAGGCTGTTGTTGAGTACGCAATTTTTGAACCTGAAACAATCGTTGCTGGATAGCGGTATTTTCAGGTTCTACTTGCAATGCAAATTGCAAATTGGTCAGAGTATATTCGTGGGCACAATACACTTGTGTGGTCGATGGTAAGGCCGCTAACTGTTGCAAGGATTGGTACATTTGGGTTGCGCTGCCTTCAAACAAACGGCCGCAGCCTCCCGCAAATAAAGTGTCACCGCAAAATAATATGCCATGGCCATAATAGGCCAGATGATCCAAGGTGTGTCCGGCAATGGCGAGGACTTCAAATTCCAAATCAAATTCAGGCAATGAACAAACTTGTCGGTCGGTCAATGGATGGGTTACTTCATCAACTGTATGCGCCGGTCCAAACACAGGAATATTTCTTTGTTGCATTAATTCAACAAGACCGTGGGTGTGATCCCAATGATGATGGGTAATTAAAATGGCGGTTAACGTCCGTTGACATTGTTGCAAAAATTGCTCGACGGGTTTAGCGTCGCCTGGATCAACACAAAGGGTAAACGCGCAAGTAGGGTGAAGAAGACTCCAAATATAATTGTCCTTAAAAGCAGGAATCGGCTCTATATGCATGTCCATCCTCGAAGAAAAGTTGGTCGATATTTAACCACTTTTTGAGTCAAATTGCAAGCGTTTTCTCCAATCAATGGAAGCGTGTACAATGGTGCAACCAACATGGAACCATTGTTTAAGTGAGCTATGCAACACTCTTATGCTATTGAATTAAGTCGCTGGTATCAATCACCATTGGGACAAATGGTGGTGCAATCCATTGCGCGTAAATTGCAATTGTATTTACCCAATTATTTAGGAAATTATTTATTGCAAATGGGGGTGCCTACGCAAACTCAATGGTTGCTTAGCAGTCCGATTTGCAATCGGTTGCTGCTTAGTGAATTGTGGCAACCAACGTCGATGGCGCAAGTAGTGGTGCGCGATAGGTTGCCGGTGTTACCGGGAAGCATTGATGTGGCTTTAGTGATGCACAGTTTGGAATCTACAGACAATCCACATAATTTATTGGCGGAAATGTATCAAGCGTTGCATGGGGAAGGGTATTTATTAATTATTGGCTTTAATCCATGGAGTGCTTTTGGTCTGAGACGTTGGTTGGGAAGTGCCAATCTTGCGCCATGGAATCGACATTGGCGACGAGCAGGACAAATTAAACGATGGTTAACGCAAGCACAATTTACCGTTCATCGATTGGAATATTTATGTTATTACCCTCCGATCAATCTTCAGCAAGTTTTAAAACGTTTATTTTTTTTGGAAACGTTGGGTGAAATTGCTTTGCCATATCCTGGGGGACTTTATCTACTCATCGCCCAGAAAATTACCGCAGCCCCTACATTGATTCGTCCGTATTGGCAAATCAAGCCGACAAGCTTATGGCAACGCCTAAGGCAACCATCGGCAAACCGTACCCTCAGCTAATTTTTTATGATATAAACAGCAATCCTTTTTTGGATAAGGACATAGATAAAATGGCATTTTTAGTTCAACTTTTTCTCCTACTGGTTGTGATGGCCGGGTTGGCTTTGTCTCGTGCAATGATCGGTGTGTGGATTGCCGTGATCGGTGCAACGTTGCTGGGGTTGTGGTGGTTGGCTGGGATTCCGGTAGCATGGTTGATATTGTTGACCGGAGTTTTTGTGGTGGCCGCGGTGATGTTTGCCATAGAGCCATTACGCCGGCAATGGATAAGTCGACCGATTTATCGATATTTTCGTCGGGTGGCCCCCAGCATGCGTCAAACCGAACAAGAAGCATTGGATTCGGGCGATGTTTGGTTGGATAGAGATATTTTTCAAGGGCGTATTGGTTGGCGTGCCTTTTATCTACTTGCATTGCCGCAGATATCCGCTGAAGAACATATATTTTTATCCTAACAAACCGAACAATTGTGTCGCATGACCAACGATTGGCAAGACAATCAGCAATATCACGCGGTTCATCCACAAGCGTGGGATTATATTCGCCAGCAAGGATTTTTGGGATTAATTATTGATCGTAAGTATGGGGGTAAACATTTTTCCACTTTGGCGCATTCTGACATTATTACCAAGTTAGGATCTCGCAGCCCAAGTCTTGCGGTCAGTGTGATGGTACCCAATTCATTAGGTCCTGCTGAGTTATTAATGACGTACGGGACTCAGCAGCAAAAAGATTATTATTTGCCTCGATTAGCAGGTGGGGAAGAGATTCCTTGTTTTGCTTTGACGTCCCCAGAAGCAGGCAGTGATGCGGCATCGATCCCCGATGTGGGGGTGGTGTGTGAGCAGGAATTTGAAGGGCAACCAACAGTGGGGATCCGGCTCACTTTGGATAAACGCTATATTACCTTAGCGCCAATTGCCACCTTAATTGGTGCAGCGTTTCATTTACAAGATCCCGATGGATTGTTGGGACAGACTGTGGATGTAGGGATCACCGTTGCTTTGATTCCAGCTAATTTGCCTGGTGTGGAAACAGGGCCTCGCCATCTTCCTTTGCATCAACATTTTATGAATGGCGTGATTCGGGCACAGGATGTTTTTATTCCACTGGATTGGATTTTGGGTGGACGTTCCATGGCGGGTAAAGGATGGCAAGTATTGATGGAATCGTTGTCAATCGGTCGTTCGATTTCATTGCCAGCCTTGAG
>WLWR01000107.1 GCA_012103495.1 Legionellales bacterium | reverse complement strand
AAAGACAAAGTGATATGGGTCACCGGTGCTTCATCAGGCATTGGCGAAGCCTTGGTACATTGTTTAGCTGAACAAGGTGCAAAATTGATTTTAACTTCACGCAATGCGGATAAATTAAATGCAGTGGCTAAAAACACGCATTTAACCCAAGATCAATATTTGATTATCCCGATGGATATGAGTCATTTAACTCAAGCCATGGTGACCCAAATGTTGGCAAAAATCATTGAAAAATTTGATCGGTTGGATATGGTCTTTTTAAACGCAGGTGTGACCCAACGTTACAATGCATTAGACAATCTTACATTGGAGGTTGATCGCCAACTAATGGAAATCAATTTCTTTGCCCCGATTTTGATGGCAAAAATCATTGCCGATCATTTTAAACAGCAAGGGGGGGGGCACATCGTGGTGACCAGTAGTATTTTTGGCAAAATGGGCTTTCCAGGACGTACAATTTATTGTGCGTCCAAACACGCTTTACACGGATTTTTCGACAGTTTGCGGATCGAATTATCGGCGGACAAGGTTCAGTGCTCGCTAGCGGTGTTGGGGGCAATCAAAACGCAAGTGTCTTTCAATGCGTTGACGGCGACTGGCGAAGCCTACAATCAACAAGGCCGCTGGCAAACACAAGGTTATCCTGCCATGCGTTGTGCCACTAAGATGTTGCGTTATGTTACCAAAGGAACTCCTGAATTTGTGATTGGTGGTCGTGAATTGTGGGGGTTGCGTATTCGACGATGGTTGCCTAGGTTGTATACACGCCTAGCACGAAAATACATTGTGAACACACAGTAAATAATATAAAGGTGTTGCTGTATCGATTTAGCTATTAAAGTGGAATGTGGCTTACCGTTTCGGTAACGTGCCAAACACATAATCCCACAACGGTGATGAAACACCGAACGCCGTTGTTTCATCTTTGAAATGATGCCCATTGTGATACAGCCATAAAAATCGCAACCGATTTTTCGGTGGTTGGTATGCATGCACCAACCAGTGGATGAGCAAGTAAGCGGCATAGCCGATTAAAAATCCCGGGGTAATGGCAAATCCCCATGCGCCAAACAACAAACGAAATAACCCATAAAATCCTGCGGCCAATAACACACTTAACCAAGGTGGCATCGCCAATCGCACTTCATCACGAGGATATTCATGATGTACAGTGTGAAATGTGTAGACAATTTTTTGTGCCCAAGCACGTTTGGCTTGCATATGGTATAAGAATCGATGCGCCAAATACTCAACCAGTGAAAAAAGAAATAAACCGACCAGCAACAGACCAATGCCCATAAACAGTGAAAATTGGTTTGCATGATAGCCGTAACCGAAAATACCCACACTGAACCCTGTAAACAATGTAATGGGAATGAGCGGATGGGTCTTGGTTAATGCTTCCAGATAAGGGTTGTTAAATAATTTAGCGCGCTGTTGCTGAGTCAGTGGATTCTTCTGCATCACGGTTATTCCCTTTTCCATTTGTCTTATTCCCACAAGTGTTGGGGTTTAAGTAACAATTTTACGTAACAACAGGATATTCCGCGGTAGGAATCGCGGACTCTGCGCTTTTACCCACAAAAATCCTGGAATTAATTCAGGGCAGAGTTACTGTCAATAAAGTGCAATTATTTTAACAAAATTAAGTCATTTTGAAAGACTATTTTTAATCTGGCACAGCGTCAAAATTTTTGCTCTCACTCTTATCCTCACCACTGTACAACCTTGGGGTTCGTATCAGGAGTTTTAATGGACATTGAGTCAATGTTTCACATACAATAGCAGCGATTTATTATGAACAGGACTTGATCCCATGCGACAGGTACCTCACTACTTGCTGATCGGCCGTGGTCGATTGGCACGACACTTAGGCCATTATTTTGATTTATTGGCTTTATCTTATGACCAGTGGCATCGACAATCGCCAACCCCGTTGGCCGAAGTTGTTACCAATGCCAGTCATGTTTTATTATTGATTTCCGATCATGCAATTGATGCATTCATCGCTGACCATCCCATCTTACAAACCAAACAATTGATTCACTGTTCAGGTAGTCATCTATCTGATACGGCCGTGGGTATACACCCATTGATGAGTTTTGGAGCCTCGTTGTATGATTTAGCCATGTATCAGCGGATCCCATTTATTTTAGAGCAGGATCAACAAGACTTTGCCATACTTTTGCCTGGATTGCCCAACCCACATTTTGTCATCCCTCGTGCAAAGAAAGCGTACTATCATAGCTTGTGTGTTATGGCGAATAACTTTACTACACTGTTGTGGCAAAAATTTTTTTACGCATTGGAGCATGAGTTACAAATTCCCGCGCATTATGTGACCGATTATTTACAACAAACTTTTAATAACCTTGCCAGTGATCCGCGGCATGCTTTAACCGGACCTTTGGTGCGTGGTGATCAATCCACCATCGACCAAAATTTAACAGCGCTGCAATCCGATCCTTTTCATGATGTCTATGAAGCGTTTGTACGAGCTTATCAACTTTCTAATCAGGAGTTAACATGAACATTCACGATTGGCAGCTTAAAAAAGATCAACAGCAGAAAATTTCGATGGTTACTGCTTACGATGCCACGTTTGCCAAATTGATAGAACAAACCGAAATTAATAGTGTGTTGGTAGGAGATTCGGTGGCGATGGTGGCGCATGGGTATCCGAATACAACGCATGCAACCATGGCAATGATGGTGATGCACACTCAAGCAGTTGCACGAGGAATCCAGACCAAATTCATTGTGACAGATTTGCCATTTATGAGTTATCGCCAATCGTGGGCGCATACCTGTCGTCAAGTGCAGCGATTGATGCAGGCCGGTGCTCATGCTGTGAAATTGGAAGGAGCACAAGGTAATTACGCTACCATTGAGCAAATCGTAACTTCAGGTGTGTCGGTTATGGGGCATCTTGGTCTAACTCCACAAACCATCCATCAACTGGGCGGTCACAAAGTGCAAGGGAAAAATAAAAACGTCGCCAATCAATTACTCGCTGAAGCACAATCGTTAAAAGACGCCGGTTGTTTTGCTTTGGTCTTAGAATGCATTCCTTGGACTTTAGCAAAAAAAATTACTCAAGCCATTGCCATCCCAACAATTGGCATTGGCGCAGGTCCTTATACCGATGGACAAATTTTAGTGCTATATGATTTGTTAGGATTGCAAGAAGCGTTCAAACCAAAATTTTTGAAACAATATTTAGCCGGGGAAACTGGTGTAATACAAGCGATCAATCAATACGTAGCAGAGGTTGGTCATCAACAGTTTCCGACGGTAGAGACGCATAGTTACCATGACTGAAATGATTACCTCGATGATCCAATGGCAAACGATGCGTGCTCAATGCAATGCATCGTTAGGTTTTGTTCCCACCATGGGTAATTTTCATGCCGGTCATTTGGCCTTGATGCAACAAGCCAGACAAACCAATGAACAGGTGGTTGTGAGTGTGTTCGTCAATCCACTGCAATTTAATGATCCCAATGATTATTTGCACTACCCGCGCACATTGACTGAAGATTTTCAAATGGCTACGCAACAAGGCGTAGATTATCTCTTTGCTCCCACGCATGATCAACTGTATCCAAAAAACATGATGTATCGGATTGAAGAACAGGATGTGAGTCAATTGTTGGAAGGTGCGCACCGTCCAGGACATTTTGCTGGAATGTTGACGATAGTGATGAAATTGTTGCAAATTATCAAACCACAGCGTGCCTATTTTGGTGAAAAAGACTATCAACAATTGCAATTGGTACGCGGGTTGGTACAAGCATTTTTTTTAGAAACCGATATTGTGGGGTGTCCGACGGTGCGTGATGACAGTGGCTTACCATTATCATCACGCAATCGTCGTTTGTCTCCAGCAGGATTGACGGTGGCGCGGCAGTTTGCGCAAATGTTTCATCAACCGATGAAGCCTTTATTGCAAATTAAACAACAGTTGCAAGCGTTGCCAATGGAGTTGGAATATCTGATTGAATATGAACAACGCCGGTGGGTTGCCACAAGGATTGAAGGGACGCGCTTGATTGATAACTACACCCATTCCACTTGAAGCTGCGAACGATATTTATGGTTGGAATAATATTTTAGGTGCCATTTTAAGTCTGCATGGAGGATGTGATTATCCTTTGGATAACGGTGACTAAGTCAGCGCAGATTACTTTGACACGGATGAAGTGACTCGATACGATGGCTTATTTTTCGGTAATAAGTGAGTTAAGCATTACGATGGCACAATACATTTACACAATGAGTCACGTCAGTAAGACGGTGGGTCCAAACAAAACAATTTTAACTGATATTAGTTTGAGTTTCTTGCCTGGTGCCAAAATTGGTGTACTGGGGCTCAATGGCGCAGGTAAGTCAACATTATTGCGGATTATGGCTGGGGTCGATCGTGATTTCGATGGCGATGCTCGTGCCCAAACCGGGATCAAGATTGGCTACTTATCGCAAGAACCACAGTTGGATGTAACTAAAGATGTTCGTGGTAATGTTGAGGATGGTATTGCTGAAATTAAAGCGGTGCTTGATCAATTCAATGCCATCAGCTTGCAATTTGCCGAGCCGATGTCCGATGAACAAATGAATCAATTGTTGGCTGAACAAGCACAATTGCAAAATCAAATTGATGCTGCTGGCGCTTGGGATTTGGAACGTAAATTAGACATTGCCGCCGATGCATTGCGATTGCCGCCATGGGATGCGGATGTCAAGCAACTGTCTGGGGGAGAACGTCGCCGAGTGGCATTGTGTCGCTTGTTGATTTCACAACCGGACATGCTGTTATTGGATGAGCCGACCAATCATTTGGATGCAGAGAGTGTTGCTTGGTTGGAGCGATTTCTTCAAGAATTTTCCGGAACGGTGGTGGCCATCACCCATGATCGTTACTTTTTAGATAATGTGGCGCAATGGATTTTGGAATTGGATCGTGGCCATGGGATTCCTTACGAAGGTAATTATTCCAGTTGGTTGATCCAAAAAGAAAAACGGCTTGCAATGGAAACCAAGCAGCAGGCGGGGCATCAACGCGCGGTCAAAGCGGAGTTGGATTGGGTACGTCAAAATCCCAAAGGACGGCACGCCAAAAACAAGGCACGATTGCAACGATTTGAAGAATTGAATGGGAAAGAATTTCAACAACGTAATGAAACCAATGAAATTTATATCCCGCCGGGTCCACGATTGGGCAATGTGGTGATCAAGGCGCATCAAATTAGTAAACAATTTGAAGATTGTCTATTGATGGAAAATATCTCGTTTGATTTACCCCCAGGCGGTGTGATGGGGGTGATTGGACCGAATGGGGTTGGTAAATCTACTTTGCTAAAAATGATCACCGGCCAACAGCCAGTCGATACAGGGGAACTCACCCTCGGGGAAACCGTACAAATTGCCGCAGTTGATCAATTTCGTGATCATTTGCCAGATCAAGCCACCGTATGGGAGGCCATTGCCGATGGACAAGATTACATTCAAGTGGGGCAATACACCATGCCATCGCGTGCGTATGTCGGGCGGTTTAATTTTAAAGGAACCGATCAGCAAAAAATCATTGGTAGTTTGTCCGGTGGGGAACGTAATCGTGTGCACTTAGCTAAATTATTAAGAAGTGGTGGTAATTTATTATTGTTGGATGAACCCAGTAATGATTTGGATGTGGAAACATTGCGTGCGTTGGAAGAGGCTATTTTAGTGTTTCCAGGCAGCGTGATCGTGGTGTCCCATGATCGATGGTTTTTAGACCGAATCGCTACCCATATCTTGGCATTTGAAGAGGATGGCCAGGTTACTTGGTTTGTTGGTAATTATTCGGAATATGAAGTTGACCGTCGGCAACGATTGGGCGAGAAAGCGGATCAACCACACCGAATAAAATATAAAAAATTAGCAGATTAAGCCATTACCATGGAATTAACAGCTCCTTTAGGATTGTGGTCAATTTTGCCACCTTTGCTGGCCATCATTCTAGCCGTGATCACACATCGCATTATTTTGTCTTTGCTCTTGGGTATTGTTTGTGGTGCCCTGATGGTACAAGGGTTTGATGGGGTTGCTAGCGTCAAATATATAGTAGAACGTGGTATACAGTTGGTGTGGGTGGATGGACAACCCAATGCTTGGAATTTGTATTTGGTTGGATTTTTATTAATGCTGGGAGTGAATGCAGC
>WLWR01000106.1 GCA_012103495.1 Legionellales bacterium | reverse complement strand
AGGATCTTTTTCAGAAGGCTTCAAAATAAATGCATTACCACAAGCGATGGCCGTGACAAACATCCATGCCGGCACCATCACTGGAAAATTAAACGGTGTGATTGCCACACTCACACCAATGGGTTGGCGCAACGTATAACAATCAACACCACTGGCGATTTGCGTCGAATAATGCCCCTGCAACAATCGTGGAATACCGCAGGCAAATTCCACCAGTTCAATACCACGCCGCACCGACCCTTGCGCCTCGTTCAAGGTTTTACCATGTTCCTGGCAAACCAGGTTGGCCAATTCATCCATTTTTTGTTCCAGCAATGCTTTAAATTGAAACAAGATACGCACACGCTCATTGAGCGAAGCCGTTTGCCATGCAGCAAAAGCGTGCCGCGCAGCAGTCACAGCTTCATCCACTTCGGCTTGATTGGCAAAGGGAACGTGGGTGAGCGGTTCACCACTGGCAGGGTTATGAATCATTTGACCGTCTTGCTGACCGGTAACCAATTGTCCATTGATCAGGTGAGGTAAAGTTGACATGGTGGGCATCCTTTTAAAATAATATCCATCTTCAAAGTGGGCTAAGTATACCTATTCCACCAGAAGATGCGAACTCTGTTCACCGCATCCAACGCCAGCTTCAAGTGGAATGGTTAGATGCCACAGTTAAAAAATAAAAACCGATATGCCCACACCAACTCATTTCATCAGAACCTGCCGTTGGCAATCCCATGCAAGCCCGATACAATGGCTGCTTAGTAAAAACTCAGACATTAAGGATTGCCACCATGTCCAAAACCAAACAACGCCATTTTGCCACCCGCGTGATTCACGCCGGTCAACACCCCGACCCTTCCACCGGTGCGGTGATGCCCCCCATTTATACGACTTCCACTTACGTACAACGCAGTCCCGGTGAACATCAAGGTTTTGAATATTCCCGCTCGCAAAATCCCACACGGTTTGCCTATGAACGATGCATCGCTGATTTAGAACAAGGGCAACGCGGTTATGCATTTGCCTCGGGATTGGCGGCGATCAGCACTCTGTTGGAATTACTCAATCATGGTGATCATGTGATCGCTATGGATGATTTGTATGGGGGCACTTTTCGTTTGTTTGACCGGGTGCGCCGGCGTTCGGCCGGGCTGGATTTTTCCTTTGTCGATTTATCCGATCCCAGTCAATTGGCCGCCGCGCTCAAACCCAATACCAAAATGATTTGGGTAGAAAGTCCCAGCAACCCTTTGTTGAAATTGGTTGATTTGCCAGCCATTGCACAATTTGCTCAGCAACACCAATTGATCAGTGTGGTGGATAATACGTTTGCCACACCCTGGATTCAACAACCGTTAACCCTGGGATTTGACATTGTGATGCATTCAGCCACTAAATATTTGAATGGGCATTCCGATGTGATCGGTGGCGTGGCAGTGGTTGGCAACAACGATGACTTGGCTGAACAAGTGGCGTTTTTACAAAACTCTGTAGGAGCGATCGCCAGCCCCATCGACAGTTATTTCGTTTTGCGCAGTTTGAAAACCTTAGCGATACGCATGCAACGCCACTGTGAAAATGCCTTGGCCATCGCCCAATGGTTGAGTGGTCACGATCAAGTGGCCAAAGTCATTTACCCAGGATTGCCCAGCCATCCACAACACGAGTTGGCCAAACGCCAAATGCATGGTTTTGGTGGCATGATCAGCATTGAAGTCGCTGGCGGTTTAACCCAAGCCAAACGCATGTTGGAACGTTGTGAAATTTTCACCCTAGCGGAAAGTTTGGGTGGGGTAGAAAGTTTAATCGAGCATCCAGCCATCATGACCCATGCCTCCATTCCAACCGAAGTACGCCAACAATTAGGCATCAGCGATGGCTTGGTGCGCTTGTCAGTTGGGATCGAACAAGTAGAAGACTTGATCGCCGATTTGGCACAAGCATTGGCCTAAACATTGGCAACACCCGTGATTGTTATGCGATAACGCTTTGCGCCAAAATGGCTGATGAATGGGGACGACCGATCGCTCTATAGGTAAAACCATGCTGCTGCAAGCGATGGCGATCTAAGACATTGCGTCCGTCAAAAATCACCGGTTGACGCAAAGCTTGCTGCACCGCTTGCCAATCTTGCTGTAAAAACTGCGGCCATTCGGTCACCAACACCAAGGCATCGGCTTGGTTACAACATGCCAAAGGCGATGTCGCCATTTGCAAATGCGGTTGATTGGGGAAATGCTCAGCCACATTTGACATGGCTTGTGGGTCATAGGCTTTGACCGTCGCGCCAGCCGCCAATAAATTTTCAATCAGAGTAAGGCTCGGTGCTTCGCGAATGTCATCGGTATCCGGTTTAAACGCCAAGCCCCACACGGCGATGGTTTTTTGATACAAATGTTGAGCAAAATAATCTTTCACTTTATTGAATAACACTTGCTTTTGCGCTTGATTCACCGAGTGAATGGCTTGCAATAAAATGGCTGGATAATTCACTTCATTGGCACAGTGTAACAATGCGCTCACATCTTTGGGAAAACACGAACCCCCGTAACCGCAACCAGCGGCCAAAAATTGTGGACCAATGCGCGGGTCATACCCCAACGCTTGCTGCACCTGAGTAATGTCCGCATCGAATCGCTCTGCCAAATTCGCCATTTCATTCATAAAACTGATGCGACACGCCAACATTGCATTGGCTGCATATTTACTCAATTCGGCGGTACGTGTATCCATCATTAACAATGGACGTTCGGGAGTACACAACGGTTGATACAAAGTTTGCAACACTTGCCGAGCATGAGGATGTTCACTCCCGACGATCACTCGATCCGGATGCATAAAATCCCACACCGCTTTACCTTCGCGCAAAAATTCTGGATTGGAAGCAACGGTAAACGCCACCGATTTATCACACGTTTGTAGGGTTTGCTGTACCACATGTTCAATTTGATTGGCGGTACCTACTGGCACCGTGGATTTATTGACAATTAACGTCTGGTCGTGCATATAACGCGCGATGGTTTGCGCCACACGAAATACCGATTGCAAATCAGACGCCCCATCACTTTTGGGTGGCGTACCGACACAAATGAATTGTACGGGAGAAAATTTCACTGCCGCAGCCAAATCAACAGTAAACGTCAAGCGTTGACTCGCACCATGACGTTGCACCAACTGCGCCAAATCCGGTTCGTAGAAAGGAATATCCGCGGCTTGCAAGCGATCAATTTTGGCCGCATCAATATCGGCGCATAGCACGTCATGTCCTAATTCGGCAAAACACGCTGCACTGACCAGGCCAACATAACCAGCACCATAAACGGTAATTTTCATCTAACAATTCACCACAGTTCAGTAAGAAACCCTCTTTGGCGCATCTTGAATAAAAAACGTTGTGAAAAATACTCACATAGCCATCGATATAGTGTCTTTTCACAATATTTTTTGTTCAGCCTATACCCAAAGCGAGCTCTTCTCCAATTAAAATTCCTGCACCCGCGTTTGTAAAAATTGGCGCAAGTCTTCGCCTAAGTCCGGATGACGCAAGCCATAATCCACGGTAGCTCGTAAATACCCCAATTTACTACCGCAATCGTATAAATTCTCGGTCAATGCATGAGCATACACTGCTTCATCGGCCAACAAACTGGCAATGGCATCGGTCAATTGAATTTCCCCAGCTTTATCTGCCTGCGTATGGGTTAAACAATCAAAAATGGCAGGGGTCAAAATATAACGCCCGGCCACCGCCAAGTTAGATGGTGCAGTGGCCGGACTGGGCTTTTCGACGATGGCATCGATGCGCACCGGTCCATTGTCCACAGTTTGGGCACTAACAATGCCATATTGTTCAACCGCATCAGTGGGCACTTCATTCACGGCGATGACACTGCCATGCGTTTGATCAAACAATTGACACATCCGCCTCAATTCCACCTGTTGATCACTGCCCAACAACACATCTGCCAAAATCAAAGCAAACGGTTCTTGCCCCACCACATTGCGTGCGCACCACACAGCATGCCCCAACCCTCGCGGTTGCGGCTGGCGAATGTACACACAACTGACATTGTCTGGAATGATTTGTTGCAGCGCGTGCAAAGCCTCTGATTTCTTACGTTCATCCAGTACACGCTCCAATTCAAAATTACGATCAAAATGATTTTCAATCGCGCGCTTGCTTTGCGAAGTGACAAAAATTAATTCGGTGATCCCACACGCCAATGCTTCTTCCACTGCATATTGGATTAACGGTTTATCCACAATGGGTAACATTTCTTTAGGATTGGCTTTGGTCGCAGGTAAAAATCGAGTACCCAATCCGGCCACTGGAAACACTGCTTTGTTAATTGGATTGGATGCCATTACTGCCTACCCTTGCTGAAAAGCCAGCTATTCTAACACTTAGCCCGCATACAGGTAAATGATACCGGCATTGAAATCAATAGAATGACCGTCCAATTCAATTGATTCCGGATTTATCTGCAACCGACCCAAACCTTCTATCAATGCAATCCCTTGTTGATCAGCACTCCAATTGGCATTGGTTTGATAATTCAATTCAATGGTTTTTGAACTGGTCAGTGTTAAGGTTTGTTCAGCAAACCACTGTACATTGCCCGAAGCTTGCCAATCACAACGCTGTTTAACGGTGACAAACAGCATTTCTTTTGCAAATCCCCACACATTCAATCCCGCTTGCAAGCGCAATTGTTGTTCAGCCTGATATTCAATACCCTCTTTTTGGGTACACCAATACTGATGTCGGCCAGCGCGACAACGAATGCGCGCCGCATGAGCAATGACATTCAATTCACACCCCAGTTGCCCATGATGATCACTGACAAAAGAAACCACGCCTTGATTTGCTTTCATCACAACCTTATCTTGAACACGCGTTGGCAACACCCATTGAACCCGATGTGCCTCATCGCACCAACTCATTGCCAGCTCATTGACTTGCCAAGTCATTTGATTGTATGCACGCATGCGAGCCGGGGTAACAGTCTGAGTGGTCAATACATCGGGTACCGTTTGACTGGGCAAAGCACCGATAATGCAAAACCGTGGTGTCAATTCATGAGCAAAACAGTGAACCATCAAGGTCGTATTTGGATAATGCGGCCAATGAAATTGATTCAAATGTACCATTGGCAATAACCAAGTAGGTGGGTGCGCATCAGTCTGTTCAAACAACCATCGTACATAATAATGACCGCTGTCTGACAAAACCGGCTCGCCCGTGTGCCGCGTGATTGTTTGGGCCAATAAGGTATTGGGCAACAGTGGATGAATTCGACATCCCCAACAATCAACTGCCGCCGAAGACCATCGCGTTGAAAATTGACTGGTCACATCCTCTTGGTTTGACCAACCAGCCCATCCAAACTCGTTATCTTTTCCCACAGAATCATTGTGGCGGTGAGTCACAACCGGCGATGTTGGAATGGCAGACGCTGCCAAGGTCCCCTCCTGATCGCTGGAAAAACCAAACGCTTCTGACGCTAAACGTTGCTGCACTGTGTCATGAGTTCCCTCAATAGCCAAACCCGCTGGCCACTGCACGGTAAATTCATTAGGTTTACGATATTCACGCACGGCTGGATATAAAATCAATCGTGGCCAAAATCCCACCGCCAACGTCCCCCAAGTTGCCAATCGTCGCGCCAACGCTTCTGGCAAACAATCTCCGGCATGAAAACAGGAAAACCATTCCCCTTTGGCAGTCAATTGCAACACTCGATACTCACTCACAGAGTCTTCTTCGCTCAATTGAATAAGTTGACCGGGGGTGAACTGTACCGCGTCACTGATTGCCGACAACAGTTGACGCTGCCAATCCAGCTGTTGTTGCCACAGTGTCACCGTCGGTGGTTGTTGAGTGATCCAATGAGAGGTTTGAAAACCTGGCCATGGGGTTTGATTGGCACTGGTGTATTGCAATGGTTGACTGGGTTGCGCAGCATGAAATTGTCGCCAATGCCCATGATCCACCTGCCAATAATATTGGTAAATCAAATGAATCAAAGTCGGTTGTGGTCGCACTAACCCCGTCTCTTGTGCCAGCACACATTCTATCGGCTGATTCGGCAGATGCTGCACAATGTGCAAACACCATTGGTGTGCCGTTTGTTGAAAATAAAACACCCAGCCACATTGACTACAAACTCGATCAACCAAGGATAAACTCGACTCATTGTAACGAACACCCCAAGGCAACATCGTCGCAGGGTT
>WLWR01000105.1 GCA_012103495.1 Legionellales bacterium | reverse complement strand
TTGATTGTGTCCCATGGGAGCAAGCAACAATAACCCCTGCGCATCTAAAAATAAACCGAATGTTTCTTTCACTGTCGCCATGTCGATTTGAACATCTGCTAAAATCCAACTCTCATCGGTAGCATCACCAGAAAAGGGTAAATTTAATTGATGGCGTACGGTACTGTGCGCACCATCGCATCCAATTAAATAAGGTGTTTCAATTGTTTCAGTTTGTCCATGCTTATCATGTAACGTAGCACGTACCGTGTTTGTTGTGACTGAAAAATTAATCAATTCACATTCGCGCTCAACTGCCCCACCCAATTCATGTAATCGTTTAGTAAGTACGGCTTCTGTTTCTGTCTGCGGCAAAATAATTGCAAAGGGATAAGAGCTTTCGACCCGTCCATACTGGATTTCAGCAATTGTTTTTTGTTTGGCGTGAATGGTCAGTGTTTGCATTTTATCGCCATGCTGTAAAATGGCATCGACTACTCCCATATCCGCAAACACTTCTAACGTACGGGCATGAATGCCTAGAGCTCTTGATTGATGTGTCGGAATAGGAAGTTTATCAATGATTCGATAAGGAATATTTCGTCTGGCTAATTCTATTGCTAACGTCAGTCCTGTTGGCCCCGCGCCCACGATTAAAATAGAGTGTTGCATCATTTGACTATACCTCCGTCATCATTTTTTATTTTAAACCACCTTAGGTAGTCACAGTTTTCTGATGCTGCTTACGTCAATTCAACTTTGAACATACCATGCTATTTTCACAATCTCCCGTACTCCCTCACCATATTCAAATATCATTTGAACAAACAAAGAAAAGCATTATATACCCATTCCACCTCAAGATGCGAACCCTGCTCGCGGTTGGCTTGTTATCTCCAGCAGCATTTTAAAATGGGTATACCATTCCAATAATGTATCGTTAAACATGAAGACATAGTTGCCATTCGCGCATAGTTGATCTACAAATGAGATACGATTCAATAAAAAACATCAATGGCAAGGAATGAACCATGGCAATTAAAACTCCTTTGAAAATGGGAAATCCATTGTTGTATCAAATATCCAAACCACTGACTGTTGATCAATTTAATTCAAAAAAACTAGCTGCTCTAATCACTGATCTACAAGACACCATGGCCCACTATCAAGGTGCAGGCATTGCGGCCCCACAAATTGGCGTTCTTAAGCGTGTCATTGTATTTGGCTTTGAACAAAACCCTCGCTATCCCAAAGCAGAACCGGTTCCTAAAACCATCTTGATCAACCCACAGTTTGAAATTCTGTCTCAAGATACAGAAGACATGTGGGAAGGTTGTTTAAGCGTTCCTGGATTACGAGGTGTTGTGAAAAGATTTAACCAAATCCGCTATTGGGGATTTAATACAGACGGTCAAAAAATCGAACGCTGTGCTACCGGCTTTCACGCCAAGGTGATCCAACATGAATGCGATCATCTGGATGGAATTTTATTTCCACAGCGCCTTACTGACCTGGGTCAATTTGGATTTGAAAGTGAATTGACCGATGTGTTGTCTTTGTAACCTTCCATCAAAATAATAAATAGGCAGTCCCTAAATTCTTATGCTAAGTTTACCAAACCCATTGTGAAGGAGAACAACATGAGTACCCAACGAGTTGCCGATGTCATGATTGACTTGTTAGTCGCTGCTAACGTCAAACGAATCTATGGAATAGTCGGAGACAGTTTAAATAATATTGTCGATGCAATTCGCAGACATGAGGCACTCCACTGGATTCATGTGCGTCATGAAGAAGTCGCCGCGTTTGCTGCCGGTGCTGATTCTTTGATGAGCGGTGAGCTTACCGTTTGTGCTGGCAGTTGCGGTCCCGGTAGTTTACATTTAATCAATGGATTGTATGAGTCCCATCGAAATGGTGCACCCGTACTGGCAATTGCCTCTCATATTCCATCTGATGAAGTCGGTAGTAACTTCCCTCAAGAAATCAAAGCCAAACAAATTTTTGAATCGTGCAGCCATTTCTGTGAAATGGCAACTCACCCTCAGCAAGCTATAAAATTATTTTGCAGTGCTATGCAACATGCAATCACCAAACGTGGCGTGAGTGTGATTATTTTACCTGGCGACATTGCCGCACAGAAAATAGATTATCGAATTCCCAACCAAACTTGCATCCACCACACCCATCCAGTTATTCGTCCAAATGAAAATGAATTGGAAGAATTAGCTCATCAACTCAATCGCTCAGAAAAAATTGGCGTCTATGTCGGCGCCGGTTGTCAAGGCGCGCATGAACAAGTTATCGCTTTGTGTGAATTGCTCAAAGCACCTATGGCACATACTTCACGTAGTAAAGATTTCATTGAATATGACAATCCATACAACGTTGGCATGACAGGGTTGTTAGGTATCGAGTCTGGTTATCACATGATTCAAAACTGTGAAACACTGTTGATGCTCGGCACTGATTTTGCTTACCCACAATTCTATCCGACTCAAGCACGCATGCTGCAAGTTGATATTAAAGGTGAAAACCTAGGCCGTCGTCATCCAGTAGATTTAGGATTGGTTGGTGACATCAAAGAAACATTGTTAGCCCTGATGCCAAAAATTAAAGCGAAAGACAATGATGATTTTTTAAAAGAATATCAAGAATTACATCAAAAGACATTGATCCAATTAAATGAGCGTGCCTCGCATACACATGCCTCCAGCACCCTCATTCACCCTCAATATTTAACCAGTGTTGTGAGCCAATTAGCTGATGACGATGCTTTTTTTACTGCAGATGGTGGTGGCCCCATGGCTTGGATTTTACGTTATCTGGAAGTCAATGGTAAACGCCGAACACTCACCAGTTTACTGCACGGCACCATGGCTTGCGCCATGCCACAAGCCATTGGCATTAAAAAAGCATTTCCTGATCGACAAGTAATTTCACTTAGCGGTGATGGTGGAATTTCTATGCTGTTAGGTGATTTACTCACACTAGTACAAGAAGACATTGATATTAAAATTATTGTTTATAACAACAGCTCATTGGGATTTGTCGAGCTGGAACAAAAAGCTGAAGGATTGCTTGATGCTTACACGGACTTAAAAAACCCAGATTTTTCACAAGTGGCACGTGCCATTGGTTTACACGGCATCCGCATTGAAGATGCCAATGAGTTAGAAGCCAAACTCACCGAGGCATTTAAATTATCAGGTCCCACATTAATTGACGTGCGTACCAATCGGATGGAATTATTAAAGCCACCTCACGTTTCCGCAGAGCAAGTATATAAGTTTGGTTTGTATTCCTTGAAAGCTATTTTAGATGGACGTGCGACTGAATTGGTTGAATTTGCCGAATCGGATTTAGAAAAACGATAGCCAGTTTCATCACCTATACCCATTCTACTTGAAGCTTCAAGTGGAATGGGTAATACCATACCCATTCCGACGTGGTCAAGCGAATCTGGACACCTCAGTTAAGCAACATTTTTGATTAAATCACTGTATTGCTTTTCAAATTGATTCGGGGATTGGTATCCCAACATAGGCGACACATCATACCCACGGACCACACCTTGTTATGCTGGGCGATAAACGCATACTTTAATACGTTTCTTGCGCAAAGAAGGCCGCTGTAGATTCAATTGCTCATCGCTCAACTGGCCAGGACCGCCGAATGCCTTGGTTTCTTTCGCTCGACATTCTCTCACCCAACGACCCAGTCTATTTGCAGTGGGTCATACATTCCATACTCAGGAACAAATGTATTACGATGGGGACTGAAACCAACAATAGTTTTTTTATGCGTCAGTCACATTGAATCGATACCCATTCGTCGGTTTCCAACATTTTATTTTTATGTTGTTCAACATCGCCTGAAGCATAACGGCATTGGAAACTGACTGTTAAGACAGCTTCCACAGGTGCCAGACTGGCGCGACAAAACGCCATCGATGCAGTGAATTCGCACTGTGGTGTATCGTCACACAGTCTCTGTAAAGCACTGGTAAACGCAGGTTGGCAAGCGATAGGCTCGCCAGCAAAACCACCACCGGCATGACGTGGCAAGTATCCACTGGACTCAATCAACATCAATCCACCTTCACCGGCATAACTAATGTGACAACACCATAAAAGCAATCCTACTCCACACAATTGAGTCATATATTTTTTCATTTGATATTCCTGTATTCATTTATCGCCACCCGATGATACGTTTTGTAGCAGCAATCCACAATGGACTTATGATCAAAGTCAACGCAATGACTGCGATACTCAATTGATAGGCATAGTTAGAAACAATGCGCAGTGCTAAGCCACTAGCAATTAATACAAAACTGAACTCTCCAATCTGAGCCAATAAACTCCCAGCATAAATACTTTCACGCAGTGGTAATCCCATCACTCGTAAAAATAAACTGGCGATAAAACTATTTACTATCAATACCACCAATACCAATGAAATAACTACCCATCCATTCTCGACAATAAAATTTAAATTTAATAACAAACCAACCGATAGAAAAAATAATGCAACAAATATAACCCGAATCGATTCCAGCTTACTTTTGATCCAATTTGTTTCACGCGCAGCAGCCATGATCACACCACCAATAAAAGCTCCCAACGCGGTTGACAGCCCTACCGCACCGGTTAAGAATGCCATACCAAAACAAGTACCCAAAGCCACAAATACTTGTAATTCATGATCATTACGTAAATGCCGCGTAAACGGTAAACGGATTCTTTGATTTTTGACTAAAAAAATAATCAACCCAACCAGTCCAATCAAAGCAATGATTTGCAGCACCAACGTTTCTTCTTCAACATCGCCACCACCCACCACCGATAAAATAATCAACATGGGCACTACCAAAATATCTTGTGCTATCAAAATACCAACTACTGTTTGTCCAACCCGTGTATGTAACTCATTCCATTCTTCTAAGATTTTAATAATAACAGCTGTACTGCTTAGACTGATCACAAATGCAATCAATAAACAGCGCTCCAATGGCCATTCCAACCATCGATTCAACCAAATAATAATTAAGAAGCTAAAGAAAATTTGAGCAAAGGTAGGAATAAATGAAATGCGCCAACGACTCAACAAACTTGGCAAATCCATTTCCATGCCAATAAAAAACAACAACAGCATTACACCAAATTCACCCATGCGATATAGCATATCTTGATCGGTAATCAATCCAATGCCGCTAGGCCCCAATAAAATTCCCGCCAATAAATAACTTACCACATACGGCTGATTCAGCCTGCGTAGTACAAAGCCAATTAAGATAACCAACCATATAATGCCAATAGTAATTGGCAAGGCGTGATCAAATTCCATCAAAATACCACTTTATATCCACTTTAATTTACGAAACAGCCACCATTCTATTAAGCCTAGACCGACTAAACCGATACAAACCATGGCGAAAGCTGTGGGTAAATTCGCAAAAGGGATACCATCGACGTTAATGCCTAATAACCCTGTGACAAAACTTAAAGGCAGAAAAATGACTGCGACAATGGATAATAAATACATGCGCTGCTCCATTTTTTCCGCCAATCTTCCCATTAATTCTTCTTGGGTCACAGACGCTCGATCTCTGGCGCTATCTAGCTCTTCAACGTAATAAGTGATTCTTTCTGAAATTTCTCTGATTCGCATTCTATCCATTGAATTCAATTCAGTTCGTTCATTTAAATAGAGTTCACTGAGCGCTTCTCGCTGTGGTGCCAAATAACGACGCAGTGAAACCACTTGGCGACGTAAATCTGCCAATTGGCTGCGCATCTGATACGATTGCGCATCAATAATTTGTTCAGACAACGCATCTAATTGATCATCAACTTCTTCAATAGGATTAGACATGCGCTGTGCTAGACACTCGGCAATTCGAATCACAACTTGATGAGAAGTTTGTGGACTTCGACCATTGGCAATATCTTGTTGCAAATCATCAATTGATAATAAATGGCGACGACGCGTGGTGATCACTCGATGTTGTTCACACCACATTCGAATTGACACCATGTCTTGGGGATCTGCGCCTGGATTTAAATTAAGACCTCGCATGGTAGTTAAAAACCCTTCTTTGTAAACCGTTGTCCGTGGACGGCTTTCGTCGGCAAGCAACGCTTGAGCAATCAGAGAAGGAATATTCGCATCTTCTGACAGCCAGCGTTGGCTATTATGCTCGGTAAAATCCAAGTGCACCCATAGAACACCTTGTTTAGGCTGCCAATCACGGATGGCTTGCCAAGATAATTT
>WLWR01000104.1 GCA_012103495.1 Legionellales bacterium | reverse complement strand
CGGTGAGCATAATTGGCAGAATGCTTTAGCCGCTTTGGCGATTGGGAAAACCATTGGCTTGGAGCAGTCGGCCATGCTTAAAGCACTGCGTGAATTTGAGGGCTTGCCGCATCGATGTCAGTGGGTGGCACAACATCGACAAGTGCATTGGTACAATGATTCCAAAGGCACTAATGTTGGAGCTACTTGCGCTGCTATTTTAGGATTGCAGACGATGAAACCACCACGCTCGATTATTTTAATTTTAGGTGGACGTGGTAAAGGGGCTGATTTTTCACCGTTGGTTTCGGTGGTGGGTGATCATGTCAAGCGAGTGATTGTGTTGGGAGAAGCGGCCCCGCAATTGATTACTTTGCTGCGTCATCAAGTGCCAGTCACCTGTGTGCGTTCGCTGGAAGAGGCTGTATTGTTTGCTGATCAATGGGCGGTTGCCAATGACACGGTTTTGTTATCACCAGCTTGCGCCAGTTTTGATATGTTTACCGATTATCAAGCACGCGGAATTGCTTTTATGGGATGGGTAGATCAATTGACGACGGGTTCGACGGTGTCGCCTGTGGTCTATCAGGAGCGCTGATTGATGAGAGCTTCTAATTTACATCTTACTCGCCCAACGTCGCGTACGTTGGTGTTGTATGATCGCTGGTTGTTGATGGCTGCGCTGATTTTGGTGACTTTAGGATTGTTGATGGTGGCTTCTAGTTCGATGACGGTGGCGCAACAATATTATCAGCAGAGTTTTTATTTTTTAATTCGCCAGAGTATTCATTTGTTGGCAGGGGTGATTGCTACTTTTATTGTCATTCGCATTGATACTCAAGTTTGGCAAAAACTCAGTGGTTGGTTGTTGTTAATAGGAGTGGCGTTGCTTGTTCTTGTGTTAATCCCAGGTATTGGGCGTACGGTTAATGGCAGTACACGCTGGATTGGGTTCGGACCATTTTCATTGCAAGTGTCTGAATTGGTAAAATGCTGGACAATTATGTATTTGGCTGGTTACATCGCTCGGCATCGATTGGCACTGCGATGTGATTGGATTAGTTTTTTGAAGCCACTGATGATTGTGGGTGTCATTGCTTTGTTGTTGCTTGGGCAACCAGATTTTGGTGCGTCGGTGGTGATTTTGCTGACTTGCTTGGGGATGTTGTTTTTAGCCGGAGTGCGGCTGTGGCAATATGCGGTGGTGATGGCAATGGCTACGGCTGGATTTGCGATGATAGCTATTTCGTCACCATATCGTTTGGCACGAATCACCGGATTTTTAAATCCGTGGGCCGATCAATTTGATTCAGGATATCAATTAACACAATCGCTGATTGCATTTGGTCGAGGCGGTTGGTTTGGTAATGGATTGGGCGAGAGTGTTCAAAAATTATTTTATCTGCCCGAAGCGCATACCGATTTTATTTTTGCCATTCTTACCGAGGAATTGGGATTGATCGGTGGCTTGGGAGTGATTGTACTATTTGCCATTATTATTTGGCGCGGCATGGCGATTGCTCGTCGTGCTTTATTGCATGAACAATGGACGGTAGGTTATTTAGCCTATGGGTTTACGTTGTGGTTGGGATTACAAGCTATTATTAACATTGGGGTCAGCACCGGACTGCTTCCCACCAAAGGTATTACCTTGCCATTGGTCAGTTATGGGGGAAGCAGTTTGATCGTCACCTGCATCGTTGTTGGATTGTTGTTGCGAATTGATTATGAAATTCGCTGGAAAATATTAGGACTGGGTGTCAGTCGAGGTAAATTGTGAATAATAAAGCTGAAACAATGTATGCGTCAATGGCGCAACGGGTGGATAAAATTCATTTCGTGGGAATTGGTGGCGTTGGCATGTGTGGGATCGCCGAAGTGTTGCTCAATCAAGGCTATCAAATTTCTGGTTCAGATTTGAGAGAGAGTGTTGCGACTGGGCGGTTGCAACAATTGGGAGCAACAATTGCGATTGGTCATGAAGCAAAGCACATTGCGCACTGTGATGTGGTGGTCAAATCCACTGCGGTAACCGAAGATAACCCTGAAATTGTCGCGGCTAAACAGGCACGGATTCCAGTGGTGCCGCGGGCGGGAATGTTGGCCGGATTAATGCGATTCAAAGATGGTATTGCTATTGCTGGTACGCATGGTAAAACCACTACCACCAGTTTGATCAGCAGTATTTTGGCGGAAGGAGAGTTGGATCCAACGTATGTGATTGGTGGCAAATTAAATAGTACCGATTGCAATGCCTATTTGGGGCAGAGTCGTTATTTCGTTGCTGAAGCTGATGAAAGTGACGCCTCTTTTTTATATTTAACCCCAAACATGTTAGTAGTGACTAATATTGATGATGATCATTTGGCAACGTATCAACATGATTTTGCCAAATTACAACAAACCTTTGTGCAATTTATTCAACGCTTGCCTTTTTATGGATTGGCGGTGTTGTGTTTGGATGATCCTGTCGTGAAGCAAATTTTGCCGCAGATCACCCGCCCGGTGATAACTTATGGATTTGATGAGCAAGCCGATGTACGAGTGATGGATTGGCAAGCGTGTGGTCAACAAAGTCAATTTAGTTTGGTGCGTGCTCAACAGCAAGCACCCTTGGATATTACCTTAAATCTTTCGGGACAACACAATGTGTTGAATGCAGTAGCCGCGATCACCATTGCCACCCAATTGGGTGTGGATGATGCTGCCATTCAACGCGCTTTGAATAAATTTGCAGGTATTGGGCGACGATTTCAAGTGACTGATGATGTGTTACTGGGAGATAAAAGGGTAACATTGGTGGATGATTATGCACATCATCCTCGGGAAATTGCTGCTACCTTGCAAGCAGCGCGGCAAGCGTGGCCGGACCGTCGATTGAAAGTGGTGTTTCAACCGCATCGCTATTCACGAACACAGCAATTATTTGATGCGTTTATCGATGTGTTGAATCAAGTGGATCACGTTTTATTGTTGGATATTTTTCCTGCTAATGAGACACCGATTATTGGGGTTACCAGTGAAGCGTTGGCCAATGCGATGATGCTACGCACTCAGCAGCCGGTACAAGTCTTGATTGATGCGACACAACTTTGTCAAACTTTGGCTGACAATGTGCAAACCGATGATGTGGTGTTGATGCTAGGAGCAGGTAGTATCGGCAGAATGGCGGCACAATTGACGCAATCGTTGCATGCAGTGAAGGATTGATGGAGGATAGAGAAGAAGAGAAGATAGGGGTGACATCTGGCGCTAAAATTTCATAAATAATTGTGCTTGAATGCAAACCAAACTGTGTCTATAATACGCGCTCTTTTACAGCCTGTCCCCATCGTCTAGAGGCCTAGGACATCGCCCTTTCACGGCGGTAACAGGGGTTCGAATCCCCTTGGGGACGCCATTGTCTGATTGTGCTGCATTCATGTCGTATTAAAGCTTCATCATCAGGTGAGCCTCGTCTATCTATCTCAGCCGTTCTTCTCAACAGGCTTAGAAATTTTTCCGTTAATATGATCTCAAGTCCATCGCATGGAAAAATTGAAATTTCATCAGCTTGTTTGGTCTCTTGAGCATACATATACCCATTCCACTTGAAGATGTTATCCACTGCGCGCTTAAAATGTCACCTAAAACTTCATTGCTGATGGTCAGTAGAGTTTGCATCTGTTAATCTGATTTGTTAGTGATAGAAGAATTTGAGGTTAAGTTAAAGAAAGGGGATGGAGTTGAGTATGCTGAGAAATGATTTGGCTTACATTGTTACTGGTGCGCCTGGAAGTGGTAAAACTTCTATTATGAATATTCTCTCACAAAAAGGGTTGAGTTTTTTTGATGAGCCTGCCAGAGCCATTATTTCCGAGCAACGTAATATTGATGGCCAAGGCATTTATGATCGGGATCCTTATTTATTCAAAGAATTGATGCTTTCACGGGCAATTTATCAATACTTGAAAGCAAAAGAAGCAAGAACGGTTTATTTTTTTGACCGAGGAATTCCAGATATGCTTGCCTATTCTCAATGTTTTAATCTGCCGTCAGGTGCAGAGCAAAAGGCTGCTGAAATTTATCGATACAACCCAATTGTATTCTTTGCACCAAGCTGGGAAGCAATTTTCTCAAATGATGAAGATCGAAAACTGAGTTTTAACCAGGCCCAAGAATTTGGTGATAATTTGAAGCAAGCATATCAAAAACAAGGTTATAATCTGATTGAGTTACCAGCTGTTTCCCCTGAGGATCGCACTGATTTTATACTTGAACATATTGAATAGGTCGAAATTATCGCATGTGGGATGAAGTGCTGAACCAAATTAACCAAGATGTCACGCCTCAAAAAGCAATTACTTATTGGCATGGTAACAAAGATAGTATTGAGTTGATAAGCTCCGGTATCAACTTGGTTTATCGTTTTCTGCAAGGTCAACAGACATGTTATCTGCGATTAACCCATGCTGACTTGAGACCTTTAGCAGAATTGAAAGCAGCGTTGATATTCCAACAACACTTGCAATTGCATAATGTGCCTGTGTGTCGATTGCTTGCTTCAGATAATGCCGGTCTTATTGAATCTGTTGAGCAAGATGAGCACACATTTTTGGCGCATGTGGTAGCTGAAGTGCCTGGTACTTCAATGCACTTTAATTATGAACGACAAGCACTCTATCAACATTGGGGTAAGGTGCTTGGAATGTTTCATTTGGCGTCACAATCCTTTACAGGTGCTAAGCATCACTACGGGCGATGGGAAAATGATATTGCTGAGTTTGATGGGTATGCAAAACTTGAAAATACTGTGATTAAAAACGAGTTAGTGATGGTGCTTACTTATTTGAAATCATACCCTCAAACAAACAGCAATTATGGTTTGATTCACGGTGATCATCGGAAGGGTAACGTGCTTTGCGATAGTAGGCAAGTGCATTTCATTGATTTCGATTTGCCACGCCACGGCTGGTTTATGGATGATATTAGTCGACCATTTTTCAGTAGCATCATGCACAATCATCAAAATTGGCAAGATAAGCTTGCTCCCTATATTCAAGGGTATCGATCAATTTTTGCTTTAACAGACGATGAATTGCAGACATTTTCATGGTTCATGCGATACAAAGCGCTTAACATGTATTTATGGACCCGAAATAATTGGAACAGTGACATTGCACCTGGTGGTGTTAGTACACACAAGTGGCTTAAATTAATGGAGACCATGATCGCAAACCAAGACTGGATTGACCAAGTCGATTTGCTTGTTAATAAAGTACGTGAGAGAGATTATGTCTAACATCACCCATCTGAGCGCATTAGCAACGCATTATGATCAAGAAGCAAAGCGCTACGATGTTTTTAATGAAAAGCGTTCCAAACAAATTAATCAACTAATCGAAAACGTTTTGCAAGAAAACAATGTAAAGACTGTGTTAGATTTGGCATGCGGCACTGGATCGCAAGTCTTTTGGTTAACAGAAAAAGGCTTTGATGTCGTTGGTATCGATATTAATGACAAGATGCTCTCCATTGCTCGTCAGAAAGCTAATCAAAAAGGTATCGCACTGCGTTTTGAAAATGGGGATATGCGAAGCAATCAAGGTGGTCAGTTTGATGCTGTGCTAACCATTTTTAACGCTATCGGTCACCTTACCAAAGCGGATTTTGAAGTGGCGCTGCAAAATATCCATACCAACCTTAAGTCAGGCGGGTTGTATCTCTTCGATATTTTTAATCTTGAATATTTACAGCATAAGGACAATATCACCAAGCTCACAATTGATTGGCAAAAAAAATCAGGAGAGGTAATGACTCGTGAGATCCAATACAGCACAATTTCAAGCGATGGTGTGCTGGCATCTTATGATATCTATCACGAACAGCAAGGTAATCATGCTCCAGAGATTCGCACCGCTGTTCAAACGCTTCAGGTTTACAGTGCTGAGCAATTACGAGTGTTGTTGAAACGAAACGGTTTTGAAGTCGTGCAGCAAACTGACATAAATGGTTCAGCATTGAAGCGGCAAGAATCGGAACGCCTATTAACTATTGCTAGAAAAATTGTAAGATAAAATCAAACCATACGTGCTTCATTTGAAAATTTGCAATGGTGGATATCATGGTCAAAAGGCCCCAATTTTGTAATAGCCAAGCATTGGTGCGTGAAAAAAGCTTATAAAGCATGATTTGAGCAGGATTCGGAGCGCTACCCAATGGTTGTTTAATATAAAAAAAGGAAGTGATAGCAAAACATTGAGTAGACTGCTTAAGTGGAATGGGTATATACCCATTCCACTTGAAGCTGCGAATTTTAAGCTTGCATTGAATGGCATCTTGCGCCGTTTTTCATGAAAAAAATCCTCGAATTAGCTCGCTAGTCCTGCGGTTTTTTTCAATCAAAACCCCGCAATCTACCATCCACTGCAAGCTTAAAATATCAACTGA
>WLWR01000103.1 GCA_012103495.1 Legionellales bacterium | reverse complement strand
AATGTGCCACAAAAATTGAAAGACTACCACACACAACGTTCACAAGCTCATCTTGCCCAAGTTGATGAATCACTCACAACGAGTAACTCATTGCACAGTGAAACCACTACGGCATGCAATCAGCGTTTTTTTCATAGCGCCCAATATTCAAATGAATCATCTACAGTAATGAACACCGATATTAATACAAATCATCTACGTGTCTAAACCATTTTATTTGAGGTGAGATAAGATAGACCTATCGTACTTGAAGCCACAAATTTTAAGCTTACCGTGGATAATAGATTGCCGTGTTTTTTTCATGAGAGACGTCACAAAATGTTGTTCAATGCGCGCTTAAAATTCGCATCTTGAGGTGGAATGGGTATATACTCTCGGTCTGCAAAAAATCAAGTCTGCGAATTAGTTACCGAGGATTATAATAATGAGTCATGACAAAGCCCAATTAACACTACCCAATCAAAGCCCTGTCGAATTACCCATTTACCAACCCACTCTCGGCACCGACGTCATTGATATTAACACCCTGCACAATGTTTTTACATACGATCCTGGCTTCACCGCCACTGCCAGTTGTGAATCAAAAATCACTTTCATTGACGGGGAAAAAGGCATCTTACTTTATCGCGGTTACCCCATTGAACAATTGGCTGAACAAGCCGAGTTTCTTGAGGTGTGTTATCTGCTATTACACGGTGAATTACCCACTCACATGCAAAAAGAGCAATTCAACCACCGCATCACCATCCACACCATGGTACACGAACAAATCAGCAAATTATTTCAAGGCTTTCGTCGCGACGCACACCCAATGGCAATCATGCTTGGCGTGGTCGGCGCTCTGTCCGCGTTCTATCATGACTCATTAGACATCCAAAATCCCCAACATCGCGAACGAGCGGCATTTCGCTTAATTGCCAAAATGCCGACCATTGCCGCCATGTGTTACAAGTATTCCATCGGCCAACCATTTATTTATCCACAAAACGATTTGAATTACGCAGAAAATTTTCTGCATATGATGTTTGGCGTACCCTGCGCACAGGAAAAACCCAACGCCATCTTGGCACGTGCATTGGACCGCATTTTCACCTTACATGCTGATCACGAACAAAACGCATCCACCTCCACCGTCCGCTTGGCCGGCTCAACCGGCGCCAATCCTTTTGCTTGTATTTCCGCAGGCATCGCCGCCTTGTGGGGACCGGCGCACGGCGGCGCCAATGAAGCATGTTTAAACATGCTCAGAGAAATTGGCAGCGTCTCCCACATCAATGACTATATTAAACGCGCCAAAGATAAGAATGACCCATTCCGCTTAATGGGATTTGGTCATCGAGTCTACAAAAATTACGATCCCAGAGCCAAAGTCATGCGTCAAACCTGCCACGAAGTGCTCAAAGAAGTGGGCGCCGCGGACGAACCTCTGTTCAAATTAGCCTTAGAATTAGAGCGCATCGCTTTGGAAGATGAATATTTTGTCGAACGCAAACTGTACCCTAACGTTGATTTTTACTCTGGTATTACTTTAAGCGCTATCGGCATTCCTTCCACCATGTTCACCGTGATTTTTGCTTTGGCCAGAACCGTTGGCTGGATTTCCCAATGGAATGAAATGATTGCTGACAATGCTCGTATTGGTCGACCACGGCAATTGTACACTGGCCCCACTCAGCGTGATTTTGTTCCCTTGGATCAACGAGGTTAACCCAATTTCTTATGCAAGCGCTAAGCATTCGTCAATTAACCAAAACCTATCCTAATGGTCAACAAGCCCTCACGGGCATTGATTTCAGTGTCGAGGAAGGTGATTTTTTCGCCCTGCTAGGCCCTAACGGTGCAGGGAAATCCACAACCATTGGCATCATCACTTCGCTAGTAAATAAAACCAGCGGTCAAGTAACCGTGTTTGATACCAACATTGATGACGATTTCAGCCGGGCAAAATCATACATTGGTCTAGTGCCTCAAGAGTTCAATTGCAGTATTTTTGAAAAATGCATCGACGTTTTGATCAACCAAGCAGGATTTTATGGCGTACCCTATCGTATTGCTAAAGAACGCGCTGAATTCTTTTTGCATAAATTAGACTTGTGGGACAAACGCAATATCATTGTTCGCCAATTATCCGGCGGGATGAAACGTCGATTGATCATTGCCCGGGCGCTGGTGCACCAACCACGACTGTTGATTCTGGATGAACCCACCGCCGGAGTGGATATTGAAATTCGGCGAATGATTTGGGATTTCATGCGTGAAATAAATCAAGCTGGCACCACCATTATTTTAACCACCCACTATTTGGAAGAAGCAGAAAACTTGTGTCGTAACATTGCCATCATCGACCAAGGCCACTTGGTTGAAAACACATCGATGCGTCAGCTATTAGATAAATTGCACATTGAAACGTTCGTGTTATATTTAGCACAATCGATTAGCAGTCCTCCCAAGATCACCAATTTTAACCTACGTCTTATCGACGATATGACACTGGAAGTCGATGTTGCCAAAGAACAACCGATGAACGCTTTGTTTCACGAATTGTCAACACAGAGCATTAAAATTCTGAGTATGCGCAATAAAAACAATCGATTGGAAGAATTATTTTTGGAGATGATTCATCAGCCTGAAGAATCCAAAGAAGTATTAGCCGCTAAACAAATTGAATCCGATGAACATGCTTAAATTACAGACTTCAAATTTCATTGCCTTATTTACCATCATTCGCCATGAACTCAAACGCATTACACGTATTTGGCCGCAAACATTTCTACCACCTGTGATCACCATGACACTGTATTTTTTAATTTTCGGTAATTTGATTGGTTCACGTATTGGATTAATGGATGGTATTTCGTATGTCACATTCATCGCACCAGGGTTGATCATCATGTCAATCATTACCAACGCCTATTCGAATGTATCGGCTTCTTTTTTCAGCATTCGATTTCAACGCAGTGTAGAAGAATTAATTGTCTCACCCGCAGCAAGTCATGTGATTTTACTCGGTTACATCAGTGGTGGCATTTTGCGTGGCTTATTGGTTGGACTCGGCGTGACATTGATAGCTTTGTTTTTTACCAAGCTATCGATTTACAATTGGCCCATGTTGGTTGTGACGGTGCTACTGTCTTCGATTTTATTTTCATTGTTCGGTTTTACCAATGCATTGTATGCGAAAAAATTTGACGATATTGCCATTATTCCAACTTTTATTCTCACACCTTTAAGTTATTTAGGCGGGGTATTTTATTCAATCGATTTGCTACCTGCATTCTGGTACCAAATATCTTTGTTTAACCCTATTTTATACATCGTCAATGCGTTTCGTTACAGTTTTCTCGGAGTGAGCGATGTCAACTTGTTACTGGCATTAGCCATGATCTTTTTGATCACTGTTGGCTTTTTTATTTTTAATTTAATGTTGCTCAACAAAGGCATTGGGATTCGGCAATGACCTTTGGCGTATTACTCACCAATTTGGGAACGCCAACCGCCCCCACGGCCAAAGCAGTGCGTCGTTACTTAGCTGAATTTTTATCCGATCCACGCGTCATTGAAATTCCTCAATGGATTTGGTGGTGGATTTTGCATGGAGCAATTTTACCTTTTCGTCCGCGACAAACAGCAAAGTTGTATCAGAAAATTTGGCAAACTGATGGTTCTCCATTACTGACCACCACTCAACAACAAGCTCAATTATTGCAACAGCAATTGGATTTGACCGAGCATTCTTTTCATGTTGTGCCCGCCATGCGTTACGGTGAACCCAGCATTGCTCATGGCTTGCAACAATTGTTGCAACAGCCCGTACAGCAACTCATCGTATTGCCTTTATATCCTCAATATTCAGCCACCACCACGGCATCTACTTTTGATGCAGTTAGCCAAGCATTACGCCAAACTCGACACTTACCGCAATTGCATTTTATTCAAGGATACGCCAGTCAAACCGCATACATCGATGCATTAACTGCCTCGATTGAGCATCATTGGCACACCCAGGGGCGTCAGCAGAAATTAATTTTTTCTTTTCACGGATTGCCGCAGCGATTTGTTGACGCCGGAGATCCCTATTACCAACAATGCCAACAAACCGCGGCACAGGTAACCGCTCGTTTACCAATTGCCGCTGACGATTGCCTGGTAACCTTTCAATCACGCTTTGGCTCTGCCCCCTGGTTACAACCGTATTTTGATAAAACCTTGGAAACATTACCCAGTCGTGGCATCACCGGTGTGGACGTGATCTGTCCAGGCTTTGCCGCCGATTGTTTGGAAACCTTAGAAGAAGTTACCATCACCAATCGTCATATTTTTCAAAACGCCGGCGGACAACACTATCATTACATTCCAGCTTTAAATACCCAACCATCACACATTAAGATGATGAAACAATTGGTACTGCGACAAGCACAAAATTGGATTTAACTTCATCTGAAATCGGGGGACAGTATACTTAATTCGTTTCGGAAATCGGGGGACAGTATACTTAATTCGTTTCGAATCGGGGGACAGTATACTTAATTCAGTTTCGAATCGGGGGACAGTATACTTAATTCGTTTCGAATCGGGGAATCGGGGGACAGTATACTTAATTCAGTTTCCAAATAAGTACACTGTCCCCCGATTTACACAGTTTCCAAATAAGTACACTGTCCCCCGATTTCAGTTTCCAAATAAGTACACTGTCCCCCGATTTCCGATTTCCCGATTTCAGGAACATTAATTATTTAGAGTCCCTGTAAATATCAACTAGCGGCTAACTTCACCATCGACAACTGAGTAAACGTGATTAATGCCTATTACTTGCAGAAAATCTTCTTCATGAGAAACGATGATCATAGCTCCAGGATAGTTTTTCAAAACTTGAATCACATGCTCTTTGGTCTCCAAATCAAGATTGTTAGTAATCTCATCTAAAATAAGCAATCTTGGAGTTTTAGCCGCAATGAGACTCAAAGAAACACGAGTTTTTTCACCACCGGATCGGAATCGAGGGACAGTATACTTATTTGGAAACTGAATTAAGTATACTGTCCCTCGATTTTCTGTCCCTCGATTTCGAAAATTGAATTAAGTATACTGTCCCTCGATTTCCCAAGTGGGATAGTTAAACTGTCCATAAGTTTGGAGTAATATAAGATGATATGGTTATGGGCAGCTCTTCTGAGCACATTTGCTTTTGGATTTGGCGCCTTTTTGCTTAAAGTTGCAGCTCATCGAGGGTACCACAGCGGACCAACCCTATTAGGACTCTATTTACCTGGCGTGGTTTTATTTGCCATTCCTGTTTTTATTGAATCAGCGTGGTCAATACAATCCACTGTATTACTCGCTAGCTTATTAATAGGTGCAGGTTCTATCGTTGGTAATATTACCTTTCTAAAAGCGCTTATGTTGGGCCCTGGTAATCTCACCATTCCATTGATTAACACACATCTGATACTCATTGTAGTAATGTCTATCACGCTATTTGGTGAAATACTCACCGGGCAAATGATATTGGGTATTTCCCTATTGCTTCTTGCTACAAGTTTGATCACTTACAATCCAACAAAAACTCAATCGTTGGTATCAAAATGGTGGTTTGTCTATGTTGTTCTGACAATTTTATTCGTCTTCATCCGCAATGGTGGCTTAAAAGTTACCCAAGAATTATCGTTCAATAATTATTTGATTTTATTTTACAGTTACCTGGGTGGCGTACTGTTCTCAGTATGCCAAATTTGGATGCATCCTTCCTCTATCCATGCTTGTTACCCAGCCATCCGGTTAGGATTGATTACAGGTGTCTTTTCCTTTTTAGGTTTGTACCTTTACGCTTATGCTTTGGAAACAGGTCCAGCCAGTATTGTCGCACCTATTTACACCACTTACAGTTTGGTTGCCGTGATGTTATGTGCCATTTTTTACAAAGAAAAATTACAGATGCCACAGAAAATTGCCCTAGGAAGTTTGTTAATAGGGCTTTGGTTACTAGCCTAACAATAGTAATACATAGCGTATCTATACCCATTCCACTCAAAGATGGCAATTCGCTGAATTGTGGTGAATAATTACTACATAACATTTATTATTTAACACATGGACGTAATGAAATTTAGTGTCTGTATCGTCGCATTCGACGTCTGATTTGCAACCGAATTAATAACAATAGATAGTAACTGGCAAATCCAAAGATAATGCCAATTAATAAATCTGTTAATAAAATAGTAACCACTGTTATGATGAATGGAATAAATTGCTGGTAGCCCAAACGCCAATACAATTTAAATATTCTGGGTTTAGCCAGTTTATAACCCAGCTGAATCAAAATCGCAGCCAAACTAGCCAACGGAATTAAATTGATCCAATGTGGAATGAACAACAAAACAAATAGTAATAAAACACCATGAAAGAAAGCAGACATTTTAGTCTTTCCTCCAGCATTAATATTTGCCGTACTACGAATGATTACCGCGGTCATCGGAAT
>WLWR01000102.1 GCA_012103495.1 Legionellales bacterium | reverse complement strand
CGTTGGGAAGCAATCGTTTGTCAGTTATTGAAGGACAGCAATACCAGAAAAATTGGTGTTGAATGTGTCTGGAGATCAGGATTGTCAGAGAATATTATACTGAAAATGCAAGCGCTTTATATGGATGAAAAGTTATCATCAGATGCCTTTTATAGATTTTATTTGCGTCAATTCTCACATAAAATACCTGAAGTAACTTTCGAGTCTACGATAGAAACTCTCTTATCACGAACTGATGAAGGCTCTGCTCAGGCTGCCGTTTTTTTAGTTTACGAATATTATTTTGAGAATAATAAAGCTAAATCTTTCCCCAAAAGTTTAGTTTTTAGAGTGCTGACCTGTGAAGTTCATAAAACCCAAAAACACGATACAATGTATGGATATTACTGGTATCAAATTGGCGAAGAATACATTACTCAATACCCGAATGATAAGCTAAAGCTGTTAAAGAAGATTTTGGAAAACTTTTCAAACTGGAGTTTGAATCAACAAAAAGATGCTACTGAGAAATTGGCTGAGGAAATAGTAAAAAATGAGCCGGAAGAATCATGGAAGATAATTTCAAAGTATTTAGAAAATGATGAGACAAGATATTATCAAATTAATTGTTGGCTAGGAGATTCAGATTTTGAGAAAAATGGTGAACATGGACCGATTCGCCACATCTCCGCTGAAAGTATTATCAAATGGGTGAAGTTCGATCGAAAAAATAGAATAAGGAAAATTCTTCACGCTCTTCCCAAGACATTAGACTCTGAGTTCGATTTGACGGCTATGTTTATAGAGGAGTTTGCTGATGATCAAAGCGTTGCAGAAAGTATCATGTCTCATTTCTATATGGGAAGATACATTGGATCTGAGAGCGTCTGTTTAGAGGAGAAGCGAAATAAGGCGCGCCGTTGGAGCAGTGAAACAGATTCGCTCAAGGTGCAGTTATGGCTTGATAAATATATTGATAGTTTAACTGAACAAATAGATTCAGCAAGAATCAGGGAAGAAAGAGAATTTTAGTAAGGGATAAAATGCTACTGTTTGCTATCCGTGGATTAAACGCTATTATCCTCTTAATATTATTGCAAGAAATCTGCAAGAGTTTTCTCAAGACAAAAATGGATACAATCACCAAGCTGAAATTTCTTTTTATTTGTTTCTGGTTACCCTGACTCCTCCCTCGTCAGAACCCAACGCGCCCTATTTAGACACTAGGATCAAGATAAAATTATTCACTCTGTTATTACCCCATAAGAGACAAACAAACGCTGTGTGACAGCAGCCATGCAACTCACAATTGAGAAATGACCTATCCTAAAAATAAACCCATACCATTAACGAGAAATCCGATAAACTATTATTGAAGTGTCAACCCTCCCCCAATTAAAATCACAGCATTCTTGTGATGTTTCTAAACAGTCAGAAATGGAGATATTTAAACAAACACCCTGACGCAATACTCGCATTGCGTCAGGGTGACCTTGCATGAGTTCCCCATAACCCATTGTATAATAAGATAATTTTTTCGATTTTCAGCCACTTTGGAATAGGGGGGATGGAATAAGGTAATGGAATAGGCTAGGAATAACCTTCTAGCTATGAAACCAACACAAATTCCCCCACCCCAATGACTCAAATCTCACCTCAACCTCGCACAGAAAACTTCGCAACCTAGCTCATGAATGAGTTGATAGCGTGGTCTAATATAGGTAGTAATCTTGATGATGGTATAGGAACAACAACCCATACCATCGATTGCAAAGCCAGATACAAACCATACAACTTGTACCAAAAATCATGATTATAGAAGCAGATGAAATCATCCACGAACCTAGAAATTGCAAGCCACACGTTGTTTTGCTTGGTGCTGGCGCGAGTCGCGCAGCATTCCCGGACGGTGATGCTGCTGGGAAAGCATTACCAGTTATGAATGATTTGGTTGATGTTATTGGGTTAAAACTTTTGCTTGAACAAGCAGGAATTGAATCAACCGGCAACTTTGAAGTCATCTACAGTCGTTTAAAAAACCGTGAACTTAAGAACAAAATTGAAAATGAAATATTTGACTACTTTGAGAATTTGTCTTTGCCATCAACCGCAACCATCTACGATCAACTCCTACTTTCTTTACGAGAAAAAGATGCCATCTTCACCTTTAACTGGGATCCATTTTTATTTGATGCCTACTCTCGCAATAAAGACATTGCATCATTGCCTAACATATTTTTCTTGCATGGCAATGTCCGCATAGGGGAATGTAAAAGATGTGCTGAATGGGGGATCCGATATGGCATATGCCCCACCTGTAACAAAAACTTTACCGATGTTCCATTACTTTACCCTATCGAAGACAAGCATTATGCAGATTCCTCTCCATACATCAAAGCAAGCTGGGAAAGTGTCAAGAATTGGTTTACTGCCGCATTTACCATAACCATATTCGGCTATGGTGCACCAGTTTCCGATGTCAAAGCTGTGGAGCTGTTAAAAGAAGCATGGTTAAAAAAAAGTAGCCGTAAGTTTGAACACATTGAGGTCATCGATATCCTTTGTTCAGAGCAACTTACAGCACGATGGAAAGCATTTACCCCAACGTTTCATTCATCACATCAGGATTCCTTTGAAAAATCACGTTTGTGCTCTTGGCCGCGTCGTTCATCTGAAATGTTGTTTTCCGCCATGTCTCAAGGCTCACTATGTGAAGGATTTCCTCCACCAAAAACAAACAATCTCGCCAAACTACAAAACGCCATTAAAAAGATCGCTCAACTCGAAGATAACTCCCATCAGAAAATATAACCGTCTCAATCCATAATTCCCCTCCCCATCAATTTACTTCCACTAATCATTAATTTTGTTAAGAGCACTTTCCAAAAGAAAGTGACGCCTCAACCCAGAGGGACCCGATTTTTCGTCAAATTTAACATGCCGCTCTGCCTATCGAATAAACACCCCATCGTCAGGCATGTAGCATAAAAATATTTCCCATCAAAACCATTGAAAAATATTTCAACGAGAAAGACTCTCGCCGCAAATAAAATAAATCGCGCAACAAGCGTTATGATTCTACAAAAGCTGTTACCGTTATTAGGAACTTGCGTGTTGACTCACACTGACAGCCATCTCTGACCATAAATATCCTCAACAACAGCATTCATGAAAAATCATGACAACTCGCCTGGCGATGATTTAATTCCCTATTGCTCCCTTCTTCACAAACATTAATACATTTGTTACAAAAGCAACAACCTAATCCATCACAAAGCTCGAAAGCTCTACAGTCGGTTAAGAAAAACCCCAACCACATACATCATCACATCATTAGGAAAAAACATTCAGCCAACCCGCCAAACGCCAGTGAACCATTCCAAACATGGCCGTGCATTTCATCACTGTCAGACACTTTGACTTTGCTATTTAGAGTCGGAAAGTCTGCGACTTCAACTTGTGATTTTTTTAACTGATAAAACTTTTTCATACGATACACTTGATGGCATGACAAAGTTTTTTTGTAAAAAACATCAAATAACTCACCTAACCACTTGAGATCACAGTTTGTGATCTCAAAAAAATAGATTTGTCTTGCAATAGCCACGATGCGACGCAAGCCACCGATAATTCGCCCCCAATCAAACACCAACAGATTGCCTACCCAAAATCCACACTGCCCCGTTTTGCAAGATAACATCAACACAACAGCTTCTCCTTAAAATCACCCAGCCAGATAACAAGCTTAAGATCACACTTTAGCAAAATCATTCACACTAAACGAGATCCAAACCACAAAAAGTGTACGAGATGAGTCATATTTTTTTCAACTCAATCACCATCCTCATCATCCCATCCACCGTAATTAATTTGACTAAAATCAGCATTGATAGGAAACATTTCTGACAAAGGTGTAAATTCTGAAAACTTGCTATCATCACTCACTTCATCGTCCCAACAACCTTGACTTAGCCAAGTGGTTGGATACTTCCAAGCTGGAATAAACACTCGCTTGTCTATCATGCGCTTCATCTGCAATCGTTCATGTTCATCTTTTTGTGCCTGGATTGCTGTCATGATTTGCTGAAAGTGTTCTTCATCTCGCACCAACTTAACAAACAATGTCTTGGCGCGTCGCTTCGATTTTTTCACCGGATAAACTTGCCAAAATTCATCAAACCAAGCGTTTGTTTCCTCCTGTTCAGCACGACACGATGGAGTAAATTTTTTTGCGGGATTTTCAAAATGTGCTTTTATATTTATATATTTATTATTAAATAATAATAAATAAAATATGCACACTTTCACGCGAAGGGGTTTCAAAAGGGGCATCAACCCTATCCAAATCAATATCGCCAACGCATTGAATTGATTATCATTTTTTGCCGTTAACAGGGGTATCAGAAAGGGTGTCATTTTGTCTTTTTGACCCACTGACAAACTTCCACTGCCTGTCGCAGGGGGTATCAAAAAGGGTATCATCTCCATTGATAACTCATCTTCCAACTCATTGAATTGACAAGCATCTAGTGTCTTTGGAAGGGATATCAATGGGGGTGTCACAACCTCGGATTTAGCGTCCAATAGCAAATCGCGCAACCATTGGATATCTGTGGCAAATGGCAGGTGAAATTCCAGCCGATTTGAACGCTCGTATTTACGCACCAAACCCGCCGCTTCCAATTGCGCACTCATGCGCCGCAACTGTTGTTTGTCCAAAATTTTATTGATCCAAACGGCAAACTGTTTGGACAATAACGACCAGGTTACCACCCGATCACGCCCGACCATTTGCGTGATTGGATCACACATCTGACGCAGTATCAGCCAGTAGAAATATCCATTCATCAGCGACAATCCGGCAAGCCGCTGCGTTTCTTCCAACTGCCAAACTTTTCGCCCTGCTAACAATTGGGCAAGTCGTTTTTCTTGCTCTGTGATCTCTGTCGTCATCTCAAACCACCCTGTATCATTTATCGATACAAAACAGCTTACTGAGTCTGTTTGTCCGATGTCGGACATTTGAGTCATACGAAAAAATATACAGCGTGTGTAAAGAGCGATATCGAAAAAAAACCCAATAAGACCTATGCTACAAATCAGTCTAAGATTTCCCAATATCCAGCTTTTTTTGAACCAACTCGTTTTAAAATACCAGCGTCTTTGAGTTTGCTGATATTGCGCATAATAGTCGTTCTATCCTTCTCCATTAGCACCGCTAATCGGTTATAGGAAATGTCCGGCTCTGACCGGATAAATTCCAGTATTTGCACCTGTAAATCGGTTAAAGGTGCAAATAAAGGTGCAAAATGTGGTTTTTTAGGTGCATTTTGGCCTTTTATAGGTGCATTCCCAGTCTTTATTTGTTTCTCACTCGCCAACGCCAACTCATCAACGGGCTTACGGTAAACCGTTGCAATAAATAAACAACCCTCACGATCATCAACAAAATCAATTTGTGGCCATTGATCTAACGCACGTTTAATGCCAGACCCCAAACCATGATAAGGCAGCAAACCCTTCGCTACATAAGACACTAAAATTGGATTACGAATATTGGCATTCCCCGCTCGAATTTTTTCCACTGTCAAATTATTCGGCAGATGCCCAGGGCTAATAATTTCAATGCGATTATCAAATATAAAAAGGCGAATCGGTGCATTAACCAGATAATCTCGATGTACTAACGCATTCACCAGCAACTCTTCAAACACACTTTCTGGAATTTCAGGTAACCCTGGGGCATTCACTCCACGCCCAGCTTGCACCTTATGTAAATTACGCATCACAAAAGCCAGCGCACCGTCAAACAATTGGCGTAAAGATCCAGTAAAATCTTCGGTATCTATGTATTCACTCACATGAATTTGATTACCAGGATAACGAATTGCCTTGATGATAAATTGTGGCTTGATCCACTCTGGCCGCTCAGCAAACATCAATACTCCGGCCAAATTTAATAACCCATCGTCGGTTGCCAAATTCATGTTTTGTAATAAACGAGACAACTCAACGGGGGAATCTGGGTATTCTTGTTTATAGACATCTTTCAAAAAGTCACGAAACCGCAATTTGTCCAACTTATCAATACCCGCTTTGGTCGGCAATTCATCGGCATGAAACTGATCGGAAATTTGAAATAAGCGGCGTAATTCCTCTTTTGAATTAACTCGGCGCTTATCCGATCCGGTTTTAAGCCAAATCACCCCATTTTTATCAAAATAAGGTTTTAAATTATTAACTGTAACAGCATGTATAAATTCATGCACAAATGTTTCAGCCATTTTATCTCTATAAGCCATATTCATAGTAATAACACCATTATTATTAATAATTTCGGCAATGAAAATCTAAGTTATATAGATAAAGCCTTACTTCAGAAATTAATTGTACCACCCTATCCTGCAATTGTTAAATTAAATGAAATTATTCATTGTAATGAGGAACATCCAGAAAATAATAACATTAAAATATCAAACATTAATGGTAAATTCTTACAA
>WLWR01000101.1 GCA_012103495.1 Legionellales bacterium | reverse complement strand
GTATACGACCAACAAAAATAACTGTTTAGAAAGTGAAGCGTGCATTGATAATTAAATAAAAGTTGCCTCAGCAGCGTCTTCATAGATATTTGGTCTAGAAGAAAGTGTTCCATCAGAGTAAAAGAAAATGAATCAAACCGATAGTTTTATATTTGATATTCCTGAGTGCTTACGAAATCTCTGGTGGGAAACCTGCGCACAGGAATTTATGTCATCTTCTAGTATTGAAAATTTTGAAGCTTTTTTGGAATTTCTTACGGATTATTTGAGTTTAAAAGTAAGGCCAATCACAGGGGATCATATTTTTGATATTTTGATCCGTTCTCCAGAGCAAGCTTTGATAGAAAAGCTCGATAATGATACTTGCTCAATCATCAATATCGGAGATGAACCAACTTCTGTTATTACTGGCAGCAAACAATGTTTTCTTAAATCTGGTCAGGGTTTTTGGGTAACGGATGAAATTAAATTGAATCCAACCAGCACAACGAATGAGGCAGTGTTGGACGTGCTACTGTGTATCAAATATAAAGAAGGGTATAGTAACTTACGGAAAAGTGCTTTGTTGGATTTGAATTTTTCAGAGGATGCCTTTAACGAGAGGGTTTTAATGAGTAGCGGTGTTTGTACTGCTGCAAAATACAGTTCTCAAAATGCACCTTATTTTGACAATGCTTATATTTCTCGTTCCCCATGGAAAACCCCTACCTCAGAAGATAGTAATATATTAACCACAGGCAATACCTCTGACTTCACCAAAACTATAAAAGTATTTAAAGTACCAGAAGAAATAATCAAACCTTTTCAATTATTAGAACTGAATAAAGTGGCTACTGAGCAGGATTATTACAGCCGTATGAATGGCATAAAAGGTAAGCGTGCTATTGAAAAAGCTACAAGATATGTGAAGACGTTTTCAATCAACAATGCTGATGTTGAGCCAATTACTGTTTTTAATAGGCCCAATCTTTATAGTACAGCACGCGATAATATAATAGAGCGTTATCTGGGACTGCATATTGATTTCACGTTTAAAGAAACCATTTCTCAAGAAACACATCATCCCAACTTAATGTCTATTAATTTAGGTAATGAAGACCGTTATTTTCTTTATGTCAATCTGACTGTACTTGATTTAATCGAGCTTCTAAAACCTAATGAAGGCATGACATATCGACGTTTAGTACAAACATTCTTTCAGTTATACCCGAACTATCCTGTCATTCGATTGAAAATCAATCCTGGAGATGCCTATATTGCTCCAGCCATGAATCTTATACACGATGGTATTGGTTCGAAAAACTCACCTGATCTTCATTTGATGTTTCGCGGATATATATCCTCATCACCAATGGAGTTGCGAAGTTTATAGAAATATGATCAAATGCGGGGATGAAAGAAATAGGCCGCCTATTAAATCGCGAAGAGCGCTTCGCATTATTTGCCCAACATAAAGTTGAGCGAGATGGAGGGTGCTCAACCGAAGGTTTGACTTCCCATATCTTTGGCAAACTCGCTGCTGCCTATGATTTTAAAAAAGAACACTTGTTTCGACTTTTGATTCGTATATATACCTGACGTCTAAAATACATTGCTAACCAAAGTGTCAAATTAACTTAATTGCCTAGTAGTTAGTGATCACTAGTTTCCGTTTCCAAGAGATTATTAATTTCGTTGAGGCATGATGCTTCCATACTACAACTACATTTTTCTTTTATAACGCGTAGTCCTAAACCTTGGGGCTTAGTCACGTATGATTTAATACATAATTTATCATCATAACATTCTCTATTTATTGCTTTTAAAACAGAGAGATTATCACTTTCAAAACGCCCTGATAATAAAATACCTTTCAGCTCCAATCCAATCATGCAGCACTTAATTTTGCCAGGTTGGCCAAAAAAACGAAATTCTTTTTCATATTTCCAATATTTAGTTTTTTTAAGAAAACGTTTTGGGTAACCATTTTCTATTATTTTTTGTAAATCAATTTCATCTATTCTGGAATAATTAGGGTGGTCTTCTGAATACTCTATGCAATAAGGATTAAAACCATTACTGTGTGACAATTTACTGTCAGACAATTTACTTGACAAATATCTTACTGTTTTATAGATTACAGCCTCCTTTTAGGAAGTCCCGTCGTCAAAGGAATGGCCGTATGTTTGAACCACTCACTCTATTTTTCCAATATTTTTTCCACCAAGTTTTTTTAACGCAACGTTTTGTGATTGGCCTGTTAACGCCTATTAGAAAGCGTGATCATGGCGTACGCATTTGAAGAAAACAAAGAGAATCTGGGTGTTAGTGGGGATGTTTTATTTATGATTTTTGCTTTCATTACTTAAAGCTGTTTCCAAGGGATCTGACTATATCATGAAAATAAAAATAAGGAGTTTTTGACATGCCATTAGTGAACATCAATGCTGCGTATACGGCTCAAGATATCGATAACTTTATTACGGCAGCGCTTGGTACTTTGAGGATGTCTGATGAGTCCAAGCATGATGAATCTAATCAGGATGATTTTACCAATTCATCACCTCACATGATCACTGAGAAAATTTTCATTGAAAACAGTAGATTTGATGTGACAGCTCAAAGTTTGGATGTTGAGCTTGATGACGCAGAACCACGAGGGCAAGAAAGTAATTTGGGGCGATATGTTCTGTTGAATCAACAGGTATGTCGATTGCCTGCCAGTGAATTGAACCCTCGGTGGTTCATGTATGTGGATCAGACGGATCCCAACGGTGTTCAGACTTTGTGGTGTACCTTGCTGATCAAAGAGACGTTGCCCAAACCTGCCAGTGCTTTAGAACACAACACAATTTATTTGGCAAAACATGATGGTGATGAGAGTCAAACTGAGGTGCAGTTTTGTTTTAAAACCATTGAAGGCCAAGTGATAAGAGGGAAGTTGGAGATAACAAAGTTTACCAATCCTGCTTTAAAAGAGGCCATTTTAACGTGTAATAGAACGTTTGAGTACACCAGACAAGATGTTATCGAGGTCAAAGATTTGGTGCAATATGAAGAACGGATTTACCCAAAGTTACGTCAAGAGTTTATTCGCCCCGTGGCCGCGCAGATCCGTCATCATATTGAAGCCTGGATTGAGCATAGAGAGTCAGCAGTCCGTACGGCTGGATCTTCTTCTGAGCCAGGCTTTGATTCGCTTGGGCTTGATCACTCTCAAGCGCAAGCGTTGAAGCTTCTTTGGCCAGTGCAAATTCGTCAAATTTGGTATGTGGTGGAATGGTTGGTGGCAGATAAATTGGCGGATTGCCGTTTATGGGTGCATTCGCCTTACGAGGAAAGCGGAGTATGGCATCAAGACCTACACACGGTTCTTCAAGGTCTTCAGCATGAATTAAGTCTATTTGAGCGGGAGAATCGTCGGTTGCTTGAGTTTTATACCCGATTTGGATACACCTCTATGTCGGCTTTACAACGGCCACAGACAGTTAAAAAAAGTGTTCAAAGACTTTTGTCTGGGCAGTCGCTTCGTCAAAAAGAATATTCTCCTCTTTGTGTTCATGCAGAAATTCACTATGGCCATTGTGTTTTGCTGAGTGAAGATACGCACAGCAGTGGAGCGGCCGTGGTTGAAATCGCACAAAAGCGTTGTCAGGGCGATGTATTGGAACGGCGGAGTGCTCCCTTACCAAAAGGGGCGGTGGATTTACGTCTGAAACAGTTGGCGCAATGCGATGCGCTGGGTTTGCCGGTGGCATCATATTTACGCAAATTACCCTCGCCCGACACCCAACTGGCACGAGGGTTGTTGGCTAGGGAGGCGAAAGTCGAAGCTGATTTGAGGATGGACAGTCTGGCGTGGAATGCGACTGATTTTCAAGTATACCTGAGGGGGGCCGAGCCGCCGACTTATGTGTTTCGTGCGCTAGACAGTTATTGCAGTAGTCGGTTGGTGGCCACAGCTGCTAAATACGGAGATTCGCTGATGTTAAAAGGGTTGGTACATTTTGGCTCGATCCTGACCCCTTATCATACGGCGTTATTGGATGATCAAATAGCACAGAAATCTCAAAGCAAAGATCCTCATCATCAGCAAACGCGTTATCAGAATCAACTGGTTGTACTTGAAAAGTTGGATGAATTATTGGCTGTGGTTGAGACGTCGTCCGTTTTCTTGGATCATCAAGCAACATGGAAATCTCAAAATGAAGATCCTTATGAGCAGCAAGAGCGTTATAAGGATCAAGCGGTTATACCCGAGGCGTTGGACGAATTGTTAGTCACGGCTGAGACGTCGTCCGCTTTGTTGGATCATCAAGCGGTATGGACGTCTCAAAACGAAGAGCTTGATCATAAACAAAGTCAGCAAGAACGTTATGAGAATCGTTATCAACGTCAAGTAATGATGACCCAGGAATTGGATGAATTGTTGGTCAGGACTGAGACGTCGTCTTTGTTGGAAATGATGAAGAAAGGGCAATTGTTAGGAAAGTTATGCCAGTATTTGTTTGAAGAAGATGCCCAAGTACTATTGACGACACAGGTGTTATCCGCACAAACGTTAGCAAAACTGCAAACGTCTTTGACGATATTATTGCGCTATTTGAATGGCATGGCACAGGTAGAAAAAGCACGGTTGCAAACGGTCAGACAACGCGGAATGAATGAGTCACGTTGGGATCCTACCCCTTTCAAGCAAGCGGTGTGTGGTCACCTGTATCAATTAAATTTGTTGGATGCAAAGGCCGATGGTATACACCGGGCAATGGCTTTGAGTCTTACTGTTTTTAAGCGCGGCGCAAGTTATGTTGTGCTGGTGACCAATGAGCAACTGATGTCTTGGGTGGTTTCACTGGATGAGTTGGCAGCAGATGGTTTGTTTTTAGTGGATAATTTGCCATGGGAAGCGTTTGCAGATGTTTGCGATGCGCAAGGTCAGCAAGTGGATAATTTTAAACGTTGGTTTGTGCATCACTGCCCTCATACGCAATCGAGTGAACGTTACACCGTGCATTTAATGCAGAGCGAACCACAATTGCCAGAGCCGTTTGCTGTGGATGTTTTTTGGGAGTGTGGAGGATATCACGCCATTGTTAGAAATGGTTTGCAAGTGCCCGAGCGCTTGGTGCTTTCAGAGGCTCAAACGTATTCGGCAAAGATACTTCCATGGCAAAAACAAGGGAATTATCAAGATGTGTCCATACCGTCTGCGAAGCATCTTGCACAGGAGCTCGCGGCGTGTTGTTCACATACGGATCCGTACGATGAGATCTGTCAAATTGTGGCTGATTTGGAATCATTTATTCCGGTGTTATTAGCCAATATCCCGATGACGGGTCAATTATCGTGGCAGTTAGAACAACCGACGGTGTGGTTAGAGAAAAATCCCTTCGAGAGGATCGAAGGCCAGGTCAATATGACAACTCAATTGCGCTTGCTGCCGGAGTTGGTTGAGGTGCTGCGGGAGATGAGCTTATTGTTGAGATCTCCTAAGAGAGAGGTTTCAAAGCGGGAACTTGAGATGGCTGAGCCGTTGGTTCGTTTGCAGAGTTCATTGCAGGATAGCCTGGGGTTTGCTTTGCTGTATCAAATGCGCAAAGTTATGCGGCAACAGAGCACATTTGAGACAGACAGCCGCTACTACACCATGCAAGAAGACGGTAAGTTTGTTGAATTAAACGATGAAGGTTTGGAGGTCTTGCAAAAGGTTAATGCGACGCAGCTTAAGCGTGACCTGGATGATGTTGTGCAATTGTTGGAAGATTTTTTTTATACCGTCCCGCAAATGTCAATTCAAATGTTGCGGGATAAGTTGCAAACCAGTCGCAAGCGTTGTGAGGCTAAGTTGTCACGTTTGAGTCTGCCAGATGAAAAACAGTTCACCCAGGAAAAGATGTTGTCTTTTGTGGAAGCGTTGCAGATTGCATTGGAAAAAGATCGATGTGCACAACTGGAAGTATTAATTGACGTAGGACGTCTGTGTGTTGGCGGATTGACCAAGTTTGAGTTGAAAGAGAAATTGATGCAACGACAGGCGCGTGACTATGCGTATTTACTGTTGTCTGATCAGCGACCTTATTCTCATACATGGCTGGATCGCGAAGGGAAGAACACCTTGTTTCATGTGTTGTGTTATTTTGGACGATGTTGGGATTTTACTGCACAGTTAATTGAGACGCCGCTGCGCGAGACATTTGAATCGCACTTTTCTAAAGATGATTGGGGCTATTTTGAAACGATACGAGAAAATTGTGTTGAGCGTGATTATTTAGGCAAGCTGGTGCATGAAGGGATGAATGAGGCCGGTCTTTTTCCACACGATATTGGCTCGATGTTGGTTTCGCCCACACAAGAGGAATCGTCGCAATGGTTGTTGGACGGTTTGTTGCGAGGCGATGGGCATGGGGGATTACAAAATCGCTGGGCAGCGCTAACGACCTGGCTGTCTGTGTTTCCGGCCCGATCCATATTTTACCAGACACAGTTTGGTGTTATGGCACAAAAAGAACCTTCATATCATTGGGTATTTGCCGCACCGTGTGTGACATCAAATCAAGAGAATTTATTTCATTACTTAGTGAACCGATTGACGCAACAGTCGCAATCGGCACGGGCAGATACTCACATGG
>WLWR01000100.1 GCA_012103495.1 Legionellales bacterium | reverse complement strand
CCCGGCAGTCTTGTAGTTTTTGGTAAAAAAGGAGATCCATATGCAGCCGCTGTGAATTTTGTTATAAAAGTAGGTTACGTAGATGATGAACTCACGATTACAGAGGGTGGCTCGATTCAGTATTTATTTTGTAGTATTTGCGGCAGAACTAACAGTGGTTATGTGAGAAGTCATAATATACCTCTTCCTTTTCAGCAAAAAGATAGAGATAGGTTTGTTAAGATTTTTAGAGTCGATCGAGAAAAGGGAATACAATCAACTAAATTAAATAAAGCTTTAGAATGTCGTACTATCAGTGAGATTGTCGAAGAAAATCTCACTTATCCTCATAGTGCAATCATGGGAATGATTGCAGATGGCAGGGCATTTGCTCAGCCTCCTACTCGTCGTTTTGACGTTAAAATGCTCAAAGTAAATGTTCCAAACAATTATGACGCAGCAACTAGGGTTTATTCAGGAGATTGGGATGGACAATTTGCAACTGAAAAACAATGGACTGATAATCCCGCGTGGATTTTCTATGACCTAGCCACAAATACTCGATATGGAATAGGTAAATATGGCTTTAAGCAAGCCTTTTTAGATAAATGGAATTTATATAGTATTTCTAAGTATTGCGATGAATTAGTTCCAAGTGGATATTCTGGGAGATTTCCTAAAATGTCTTTTTCTATTGCTCAAGGAGGGACTAGAGTGTCGATAGATGATAGTGCAAATCCTCAAAAAGGAGAAAAAGCCTTAAATTCACGGTTTCCGGTAGGTTTTATTGCTTGTCTTTTTGAGAATAAAGATGGAGCATTATCATCAAACGTACCTAGTGGAAATGATATAGATAAATCATTTAAAAGGATAATTTTTAACCCTACATATAGCAATAATACTTTTTCTTTTACTCTTATTAAAGAGTTAGATGTTGATAAAATATTTATTACCTATCCAGATTTAAAAACACTTTTTTTAAATCAACAACAAGACGCAATTTCAAATGCAAAAGATTTTTTATTAGATTTTTTATTAAATAATCAAAATTCTGACAACCCTTTCGTTCTTGATTATATAAGCGGCGAACCTCTAGATGTTAACATTCGTAGCGGTTATGTTTTGACTCAATTTCCTGAATTTTTACCTATTTTAGAGCCTAGGTTTTCATGTAATATTTATTTAGATAAAAAACAAAATGCTTTCAATGCTTTAAATGATATAGCTGCAATTTTTAGAGGTATGATATATTGGTCTTCTGGCTATATGTTTGTGGCGAATGATCAAGCTAAAGATGCAGTGATGTTGTTTAATAATGCTAACGTAATGGACGGAATATTTAGTTATAGTGGGAGCGCCTCCACCTCTAGGACAACAGCAATAACTGTTAGGTTTAACGATGCAGCCGATAGTTATAAGCCTAAGGTTGAATACGCTGAAGATGCCGCAGGAATACGAGAATATGGTTATATAGAAAAAGAGATAATTGCACTTGGCGTTACTTCTAGAGCTCAAGCTCATAGACTAGGCAAATGGATGTTGTACACAAATCAGACTGAAATTGACACAGTACAATTTACTACAAGCCAAGAAGGAAGTTACCTGAAGCCTTCGGACGTTATAAAAATCCAAGATACCCTTAAAAGTGATAAACGTTATGGCGGTAGAATTATAGATATTGATTACGCAGAAAAAACGCTAACCTTAGATCAAGGAATAAAAGAAAATATAATTGGTCAAAAAATTATTTGTGTTGTTCCAAAAGCCAATCAAACAGTACGAGGTTTAAACAAAAAAGCAGATGAAAAAGTAAAATTATATATTTCAAATCCCGAACAACAAGCTCAACCAGAAGGACTGTCAGACGCAGAGATAGATGAATCAAGGCAGCCACAATCTGCACCAGCTTCTATTAATAAAGTTGCACTTTCCTGACATCCATGCAGGCAAGCCACATGCAAAGGTGTGTTCCCTTTTTCATTGATTGCATTGAGCTGTGCTGATTGTTGACGAGAGGTCAACACATCAATCAGGACTTTGACACAATCCACATGATTGTATTGAGTCGCCACATGCAATGGAGTATCTCTCGTATGCGAAGATTTAGTGAGGTCACAACGTTCAACTTGCAGCAGTGCTTTCACTGTCGAAACATGGCCATGCCTTGCAGCAAGATACACAGGGGTAAATCCATGATCTTCTACTAAATTAACCTGAATACCCGGTTGAGTGACTAACAAACAAACGGCCCCAGTTCTTCCCGCCTGCGCGGCTAAACTTAAGACACTGTGACCCTCCTTATCTTTAAAATTTAACCCCGTATTAGCCGCTGGTATTTTTAACACATCACGCAACACTTCAACATTTTCTTGGGCACACATTAAAGCCGTGGTATGACCGCCCCAAAGCACACGACGACATAATGGATTAAATTTTTCATGCTGAGCGAGAGCGATTGCTGTTTCCACCCAATCTTCTTCACTGGCCACATACTCAGTCATCAAACTACCGCTGCCCTTATTGCTAAACACCGCAATAAATGGATTGACCCCATCATTGCCAATATGCGGCCGACCTTTGTTCACATCCGTACGAGAATCCGCTAACAGTAATTTCACCACCGCAGTATGACTTAAAGCCGCCGCTTCTATTAATGGCGTTTGATACATGAGTGATTCACTATTCACATCAACATCACTGTGTTTTTGATCAAGCAGTAACTGTACCGCCTCAACATCGCCCATTGTCGCCGCCAAAAACAATGGATACATGTTTCGTTGCTCATCTATGATGATCGGTTGATCCAAATGACATAATTTGCGTTCAATAATGATACGGATAATCGCATGGGCACGATTTTCTATGGCGTAAAGCAATAAAGACTTATTCAACCTTGGATTGGGAACAAACGATTCACCTTGATCCAAATCTTGAGTAAAGGCTTCAGCGTCATTATCTACAGTGGCACGTAGCAATAAACTGTTAACATCCGCCGCCCCTGCTTGCTCCAACAGTTGAATAATATCTGAACGACCTTTTCGCCGTGCCAGAGTAAGAGGCAACATCCCATCACCACCAGCAGTCACCGTTAAATCCAATCGTTCATCACTTATCAATAATTGCAACGCATCGATATTATCCCAATAAATAGCTCCCATAACCGCTGTACCAGCGGTTATCGATGAATTAGCTTGATTCAAATCAATATTCGGGTGAGCCATCAATAACCGCATTGTAGGAAAATCATCGTATTGTATAGCCAATACTAAAGCGGGCTTGTCATAGCGTGTATCTCGCATTACATAATTGGGATCGGCGCCTAATTGCAATAATAAATCAACCGTGTCAACCAAAGACTTATATACCGCATTACGTAAAGGTGTGCCCCCTTTTTGATCGTGAATATCTAATGTAGCGCCCTGTTTCACCAACAACCCGACAATATCATTACGACCAGACTTAGTGGCGGTGATCAAGGGTGTAGACTGCGAGTCTTCATTTTCATTTTTGATGTCAACATCACAAGCTGGTTCCTCTAACAATCGGCTTATGATCGACAACTGGTCTTTATACACCGCATATTCCAGCGTTGACCAAACTCCAAAGCATTCATTAACTTCAGCACCCGCTTGCAACAATCGGTCAACACAAGCAACAGAACCCCCATCAATAGCGTGCTTTAGCATGGTGCTTTTGTAAGTATCACGGGCATGAATATCAGCTCCCGCGTTAATCAACATGTCAACGCAAACAGGATGCCCATTGATACAAGCCAACATTAATGGCGTAAAACCTTGATCCACGGTCGCTTGATCAATCGCCTCAATTTGTTGGCGTTGTTGTAAATCTTCAATGATTCGTTGTACCCAATCAACCCGCCCACGCGCAGCAGCAAAATAAAGAGCCGAACGACCATTGTAGGTAACAGCGGTTAGATCAGCATAACCACGCTGTTCAAGTAATGTTAAGCAATCGGAAGACTTCTGTTCTTCTGAATCCAATGCATGTAAAAAAGGCGTCATACCATGACCATCGGCACGTTGCACGTTTGCTGAACGTCCCATTAGAAAGTCCAGCAACTCGACACTACCAAAGTTGCAAGCCATCATAACAGCCGTCGAAAGACACAAGGGTCTTGGCAAATCAATATCAAACTGCAATTCATCCACAAGATAAGCAATCAATTCAAGATTAGGCGATGAAGTTCTCACTGCCACATCCAGTGCATTGGATTGCCGTTCTCCACCTCTGGCAAAAACATCACGGCAATTTTGCCCCACCAATTTCATCAGGGTTAAGTGATAGGTCGCTGCTGCCAAAATCATCAATGGTCGGCCTTGCTCATTACAGACATTGGCATCAGCACCTTGGTTGATTAGCAATTCGACTCTAGCAACATCCCGTGCTTGTACGCTGGCAATCAATTGATGATCCAAAGTATCGTCCAATCCCTGCATGAAAGTTTCAACCGCCACATCACGTAAATGTTGGCTTATTGTTGAGTGCTTAACAGCCCTTGCAATGTCAAACGCATTGGCATTGTGTGGGATACAAACACGACCATCGATACTCAACGCATCCGTATTAGACTTCATATCAAGTTTGGATTTTTTTGTTTGCAGTAACAATTGAGTCGCGTGAACTTGCTCGAAATAAATAGCCAAATAAAGCGGCGGCCAATCGTTTTGATTACCGATATTTATGTCAGCCCCAGCGGTCAATAAATCTTCTATTAAGTCAGAAAAACCAGCACGTGCAGCATAATGCAACGCCGTATTTTTTTGCTCCTTATCTTGATAATTAACATAAGCACCGGCTGTTATAGCCGCTTGCCATTTGGCTTTGTTTCCCTCCTTAGCAGCTTCAATCAATAGTTGACTGGGGTTCCCAAGTTTAAAATCACCCATTTCTCCAGCATGAATAATATGCTGTAATCGTTTTGCCACTAGATTCTGGCCTGCGCGCTCTGCGACTTGTAACGCAGTTAACTGATCTTTATTACGATGAAAAGCATTTACTCCAGCACTTAGACAACGTCTAATAAAATATTCGTTACCTTTTTCCAAAGCCAAATGCAAGATTGTATTACCTTGCTCATCGGTTGCATTCACATCGTTTAAATGGGTCAATAATACATCGATACTAAAATATGACATTTCTCGATCCATGGCTGCAATATGAATTGGCAACCGCCCTTCATGATCTTTTACATTTGTTGGACATTGATGACGAATCAGTAAATTAACAACGGCTAAGGATTTTCCTCGAACGGCCACATGCATCAGCGTTTCTTTCTCTTCAGGAAAATGAGTCTGTGCCTGATGTGTTAACAACACATCAGTCAACCCATAATCGCCATTTTTAACAGCATAATAAATTGCACTGTGTTGGTCGTTATCTTCAAGATTTATATCAGCATGGTATCTAAGGAGTAATCGACACATCGACCGATCCCCGTGTTTTGCTGCATAAACCAAAGCAGGTTGATCAAACACTTTTATATTCGGATCTTCTTTTGCCTCCAAATAATTGCTTACCTTATCTAGATCACCTATTTGTATAGCAACTTGGTAAGTTTGAGCCAATAAAGCTGGTTCGGTAGATTCGATGCAGATGCGATCCAAGCAAGCTTCTAATTGAGTACGCTCAGCAAGAGATTCTTGCGCGAAGACCTTGAAAAGATTTTGTATGGATTGATACTGTCCTTTGTCAGCAATATTGACAGCCGTATCACCAGGTAAACATTTTAAACCACCCAATTCATATTCTGTATCACCAGTAATAGACGTTAGAGGATCAGCCCCTTGTAACAACAACACTTTGGTCGTCATAAAATGCCCACGCATGACCGCACAGTGCAAAGGTGTCAAACCATTGCGATCTTTTAACTCAAAATCTGCACCTGCTTTAATTAACGCATCACATGCATTTGCTTCACCGTACCACGCCATCCAATGCAAAGCCGTTCTCTGATGAGGGTCAGATGGCTGATTAACTATTGACTCAACCATCTCAGTAGGCATAGCAACCAACTGTTTTAATTGTGCCTCCAAAAAATCTGGTAAACACCGCTTATCTGAAGCAAAACATTGAATTAAAGCGGAAAGCTGATCTAGCAAACCACTTATTAACAATACATCTCCCGACGATGATGAATCTCCCGACGATGATGAATCTCCCGACGATGATGAATCTCCCGACGATGATGAATCTCCCGACGATGATGAATCTCCCGACGATGATCCTCTTCTAAACATGGTAAGCCTCCTGGATATAATTAATTCCCTAAAAGATCAAAAATGATCCCCAAAATTATCAGAAAATTACACTGTGAAATAGCACTTAGGAAGAATACAGCGTGCCCCATTGATGATGAGCTGCCGTGTCTGTGAATCAGCCTTCCATGCGGGTAATAACTTCCCTAAATAGAACAATAATAATTATTCTGCCCAGAGTATAATAAAAAACTCGATGACTTCAACTAAAACTTGAAATCGGGGGACAGTTTACTTAATTCTGAAATCGGGGCGAAATCAGGGGACAGTTTACTTAATTGCGAAATCAGGGGACAGTTTACTTAATTGGGAATTGAATTAAGTATACTGTCCCCCGATTTCAGGTTAACAACGTTGTTTGAATAAAGTTCGGAATCGGGGGACAGTTTACTTAATTGGGAATTGGAAATCGGGG
>WLWR01000099.1 GCA_012103495.1 Legionellales bacterium | reverse complement strand
AAGTTTATTATTACGCATTGTTAGAAAATTAGGTTATTGGGTCATTGATAAAATTAGTGAACACCCGATTCCCCAAGGCGCTGGAGATTTTCGACTGCTGGATCGTAAAGTGGTTGAAGCTTTAGCCAAATATCGTTCACCAAACCCTTATTTAAGAGGTATTATCTCTGGTTTAGGATTTCGTCAAATAGGAATTAAATATGATCGCTGCGCAAGAGTGGCAGGCAAAAGTAAATTTGGTTTTCATCAGTTAATTCGTTTGGGGATAACCGGTGTTTTTAATCATTCTTTGGTTTCTCTTAAGATTGCAAGTTACAGCGGTATTTTAATTTTATTTTTAAGTTTTTTTGCTTCGCTGTACTACATTTTCTTGAAGTTTTTAAGTCCTAATTTACCAACCGGATTGGCGAGCATCCACATCTTAGTTCTATTTGGCATTGGCTTTCAATCGTTATTACTGGGTGTTATTGGTGAATACTTATTGCGGATTTATGTTTTATTACGCAATGAACCCATCGCTATTATTGAACAGACAACTAATTTTGCCCCACATGAGTTAAAACTTTAGGAGATTATAGAAAATGCAAGCAGTGATTCTCGCCGGCGGCTTTGGCACTCGTATTGCTGAAGAATCTGATCAAAAACCAAAACCTATGGTTGAAATTGGGGGTAAACCATTGTTATGGCACATTATGAAAACATACAGTCATTACGGTATTAATGATTTCATCATTTGTCTTGGATATAAAGGCTATTACATCAAAGAATTTTTTTTCAATTATTACAAACATACGGCCGACCTTAAAGTAAATCTACGAACCGGTGATCATCAAATCATTAATTCAAAATCAGAAGATTGGAATGTGACATTAATAGACACCGGTATTGAAACACTCACAGGCGGGCGGATTAAACGTATTGAGCCTTATTTACATAAAGGTGCTTTTTGTTTGACTTATGGAGATGGCTTGGCTGACATTGATATTGGCGCACAACTTAAGTTTCATCAGCAACATCAAAAATTAGCAACCATTGCCGCTGTACAGCCTCCTGGTCGCTTTGGTGTTCTTCATATTGAAGAACATCAAAATCATCAAGTAAATCATTTCGCGGAAAAACCCAGTGATGAAATGGGTTGGATCAATGGTGGTTTTTTTATTCTTGAGCCGCAAATTATGGAATACATTCAAGATGATACCACCATTTGGGAACAACAGCCTTTGCAAAATTTAGCCGCCGATGGGCAATTGATGGCGTTTTTACATAAAGGATTTTGGCAACCCTGTGATACGCTAAGAGACAAAAGAAAATTAGAGCAATATTGGCAGTCTGGTCACGCAGCTTGGATGGTTTGGGAGTAAAAAATTGTTATGCCTTTATTCATGAAGTCAAAATCACGGATAAAAACCGGGTTAGGCATTGCCATTTCTATCGTCTGTCTTTGGCTAACGTTTCGTCAAGTATCATTGGTAGAATTGGCCACCGTATTAAAACTCACTGACTGGAAATTTATTCTCTTAGGCGTCGGAAGTCTAGCCATAGGGTATTTGCTGAGAATTTGGCGATGGGCCATTCTATTACGCACTGATGGCAGTAATATTCGTACCATTTCTTGTGCGGCGCCATTCCTCGGTTCCATCACTTTAAACAATGTACTTCCTTTTAGGACAGGCGATTTTGTAAGAGCCTTGATCTTTCCTAAAGCGATGGGAATTGCCCGAACGGAAGCCACCGCCAGTTTACTGTTGGAACGACTGACCGACTTACTCGCATTATTAATTGGCTTGGGTGTGGGGTTATTTTTAAACACAGCAATACAATTACCCGTTTGGTTGAAAACCAGTGTCATCTATTTGTCATTATGTACCGGAGGTGGCTTGGTATTGCTAATGTTAGGTGGCCACAAAATTCATCAATGGCTATTTGCCTTACAGCAATATTGGAATCGTCATCATTATCATCGCCTTGCAATCATTTTTTCAATTGGCGTAAATTTCACCAGCAAATTAATTCAAATGACACGTCTCCATATTGTATTTCCCATTCTAATCATCTCTATGTTTGTCTGGCTGGCTGAGGCAGGTTTATTTTGGTTCTTTATGAAAAGTTTGCACCTTAGTGTTTCAACTTTTTCGCTCGCTTTATTTGTCATGACCATCGCCACCTTGGCGACGCTCGTGCCCTCATCTCCCGGATATATCGGTTCATTTCATTTTGCTGTCGCATTTGCTGTTACATTATTCGGCATTGAACCGGCGCAAGCCGCCAGTCTTGCCTTGCTCACTCATTTGGGGGTGTGGCTACCCACCACGTTGGCTGGTGGTATGGCTTTGTTACACCAACCTTCGCTTTTTGATGGTATCACTGTGAGGTCTTAAGACAATGACACAATATAACGACAAACCACCCATGGCTGATGCTGTCATCGTCGGAGCAGGTTTTACCGGTTTAACCGTAGGATTGGAATTGTCTCGCATGGGGAAGAAAGTAATCATCGTTGAAAGCGACGCAACGCCCGGCGGCCTGGCTGGAACATTTGAATTCACCGATGGTGTCAGCGTTGAAAAATTTTATCATCATTGGTTTAACAACGATAAATATGTTCCTAAATTGGCAAGTTCATTGGGGCTGGCTGACCAAATTATTACACTTCCGTCACGGACCGGTATGTACTTTAATGGACAATTATGGAAATTATCAACGCCGCTTGATTTATTAAAATTTTCACCACTGTCATTGTTTGAACGTATCAAATTGGGACTGATGACCTTTAAAGTACGCCGAATCAAAGATTGGCGAGCCATTGAATCGTTATCAATTCGTGAGTGGCTTGAGCCACTGTGTGGTGAAAATGTTTTTAAAACCGTTTGGCAACCACTGATTCAAGCCAAATTTTCCATTTTTGCCGAACAAGTTAGCGCTGTATGGATGTGGAAAAAATTAGTATTGCGCGGCAGCACTCGTAACAAAACCGGTGGCGAAGAGTTGGCCTATTTTAAAGGAGGATTTGGTCGTCTTGCTCAAGCCATGGTGGATGAAATTAAACATCATGGAGGAGAGGTTTATTTCAATACCAAAATCAAGCAAGCGCAAGTAGGTGATCATATGATTAAGGAATTGCAAACAGAAACAGGGGAAACCTTTTCTGGTAAACAATTCTTATTTACACCGGCTTTCCCCATCATTGCAGACATTCTCAACCAAACAAGTGATCATCAATGGTTGAATTCCCTCCGACGAGTCAACTACTTGGGGAACATTTGCTTGGTATTGCAATTAAAACAAAGTTTGTCAGATACTTATTGGTTAAACGTTAATGATCCTGGATTTCCTTTTGTCGGGGTGATTGAACACACTAACTTTGATCATCCCGAACACTACAATGGCTATCGCATCGCCTTTTTATCTCGTTATTTGGCTAAAGAAGACCCTTTATGGCATTACAGCGACGAACAATATTTAGCTTTTGCCATACAACATTTGCAACGCATGTTTCCTCAGTTAGATCCATCGTGGGTCAATGATTTTAGTGTTTGGCGTGCTGATTATGCTCAGCCAGTCACCGAACGTAATTATTCCACTTATGTTCCAAATCAAAAAACTCCCTTCACCAATGGTTGGATTTCAACAATGGCACAAATTTATCCTGAAGATCGAGGTACAAATTATGCCATTCGTGAAGGATTTCTAATGGCGAAACAAATCGGTGAACAGCTGTGCTGAAATCTTTTGTCAAAGCAAGCATGCCCATTTTACTCATGGTGCTTGTGAGCATCGTATTCATTGTTCTTAATTTTAATGAGTCTTGGACAAACAGTGTTGACTTTGCTCATCATTATACCCTAGCGGCGCGCTTGGCCGACCATGGCGCATTGCTGAATTTTGACCCAAGTTTAGGGGTAGACATGCGCATTTACCCTCGATACAGTCATTGGGTAGCTGTGCTCCTCACTACTTTGTTGCCTTCTGTGTTTCCATCCTTACTATTAAGTCTTCATGTCGTCTCATTTGCTTGTTTGTCGATTATTTGGGCAAGCATCATCATTTTATTATTTTCATTACCCAGTCAACTCTATCTTAGAATCGCTACCTTTTTAGCAGGGCTGCTGGCACTCAATGCTTTTTTCATTAAAGCGCATTTATTTGGCTGGGAAATTATTCACAACTTTTTTTATGCTCAGTTAGTCGCCCAAGCATTTGCGTTCATCATCATTGTTATAACCTTGGTATTAGAGAAAAAATCTTATCCACCTTTCCTACGCTATATAATTTTAGCCATTAGCGTATACGCCACTATTCAATTTCATTTATTGGCAGGATTAGAGTTATTGGGCATCTTGTGGCTGTTGGTATTAATAGAGTCTTGGCAAGCTCAAAAAGGTTGGATTGTCACCATTAAATATGCACTGATTCCATTACTGGCCACCGGCTCACTGGTGACTTCTTCAACTTTTTCCAACATGTACATGCTAGCTACCAACAATGGAAGCTTAGCCTTTCAATTCATGTCCAAAGCCAGCGATGTAGCCATCTTTGCCACCATTGTTGCTGGATGTTCCTTCTTTTTACTGTATCAATTTTTTAAGTTGCAAAAAACAAAATATAAAGACGTTCAAGCCATTAAATACATCGCCTTGCTTGGGATCACACTCTCTGGATTAACCCTATTACAAGCACTTGCTTTCTGGGGATTAGAAATAGGCAGTGAGTACAGTATAAAAAAATATGGGTTCGCGCTGGCAACAGTATTTCTCATTGAAATAGTGAGCTTGTTTGGAATTTGGTTCACCGATCGTCGCTTTATTACAGACCCACTATTAAAATGGCGTAATGGCATGACACTTGTTTACCAAGTGTCACCAGCGTTACTGTTGACATTAGCATTGTTTAATATCAGTTTGAATGCACAAAGAATTATCCACACTCCCCAAAATTTAACTTTCTTGCGAAACGTAGAAACATACATACAACAACACCCATCATTGCTCTTCGATAGTCACCGCAACAATCAAAATTATGCTTTTGGCATACATAATTTATTGTCACCACAAGAGTATTTAATTTCAACAGGGATGTTAAAAACACCCAGAAACGCCAATGCCCTCAACTTATTATTGGCTCAACCGTTTAGTCACCCGAACGAAATCCATCAGATCATTACTTCCGCAAACTCTGAATTTGATTTAAAGGAATGTAGACAACCAGAATCTGACACTAACTTTTCCGTGTTAGATGCTGCCTGTTTTTTTGCTACATTTTCCCCTATTTGTCATGGTCAAATCGATTTTTCAAATACTGAATATGTGAAATTTAAACTGCAAGGATTTTCAGCCCCAGAAACATCCGGTCGCTGGAGTGATGGAAACATTGCTTTCATTAAATGCAATATGCCAACCAATCCACAGCAAAGGCCTTCTTACATCCGTTTATTAACCAAAGGTTTTATTTATAAAGAACATACTCAGCGTATGTTAATCCGTATCAATGACATGCCCAAAGTTGAATTTGTTTACGATAAAACTCAGCCAGAACATGAAATTTACTTACCTATTCCACAAGATTCAGACGATACATTAACAATTCAGTTGGAATTTCCAGATGCCATTTCACCAAGCACATTAAATTTGAGCACTGATGTACGTCAATTGGGTGTTTGGTTTGATACTTTGCAATTTGAATGAGGTTGTTTTGAATTTTAAACAACCAATGCAATAAAAAAAACGTATCGTATAACTGTGTATACGATACGTTTTTATTGTTTGCTTACCGGTAGATTATTCAGTGATTCTTTCAATTTTGATGTGCTTTCCTACTTTTGTTCCTATTGTTTTTTTAGGAATCTCCACCCACAACATTCCTTTTTTGAAAGTGGCTTTAACTTTTGTTGTATCAACATTTTGTGGCAACAAAATGTTTCGCTGATAAGCTCCATAATGAATCTCACGCGTAACATAATTTCCATGTTTATCCTGTTTAGATGTTTTCTTTTCACCACTAATAGTTAAAGTACCATCTGTAATAGAAATGTCGATGTCTTTTTCACTTAACCCTGGCATTTCAGCTTCCAGTTTGAAAAATTTGTCCGTATTGACAATATCGATAGAAGGACTGATCGTCAAATTTTCAAATTCTTCCAAGGGAAACGTTGGCAAATCAAAGGTGTTGTAAAAGTTATGCAGCACTTCATCCAACGTATTTTGGATATTTAACAATGGGTTATGCTGCTTAAATGAAGTCGGTAATCGACTCCGCAAATGGCTCAATCGTTCACTCATAACAATCTCCTTTTGATTCCTTGTGACTCATTTGAAGTATATACCCATTCCACCTCAAGATGCGCACCCCACTGACGGTCGGTAATGAAGTTTTAGGTAATATTTTAAGCTCACAGTGGATGGTAAATTACGATGTTTTGCTTGAAAAAAACCGAAGCAGGACTGGCTATAGGCTCACTCGAGGATTTTTCCTTGAGAAACACCGCAAGAGGCCGTCCAATGCGCGCTTAACATTCGCAGCTTGGAGCGGAACGAATCTGTGCATGACAGCAAATATCCCTCTTTAGTAACATGACTTAAATCAATACCTATGAGAATTGCAGAAAACACTGCTATTTCTTGCTACAATCACCCGGTTTTTAAACGCATTGTCTGATGCTGGAAATAAAGCTTATGTTGCTATCGACCTTATTA
>WLWR01000098.1 GCA_012103495.1 Legionellales bacterium | reverse complement strand
TGATGCACATACAAGTTAGCAATGACCAAAGCATCCGCTACACCATATCCCAATGCCAGTGCTGCGCTCAATGCCGATGCCAAGCTGCAACCACTGCCGTGCGTGTGTTGGGTTGCAAGCCAAGGCTGGGTGAGTCGCCAGGTGTGTGAATCGCCATACCAAATGTCTTGGCTGTGATGTTCGGCAAAATGGGTACCCGTGATCAACACATGCTTGGCGCCCAGTGACAATAATTTTTGTGCCGCTTGTTGTAAAGACGTCGGGTCTTTGATAGTTATTTGAGTCAATTGCTGAGCTTCACTCACGTTCGGGGTGAGAAGGGTTGTATGAGGAATAATGTGTTTGATAAAAGTTAAATGGGCTGAAGGTGATAATAACGCTCGACCACTGGTAGCGACCCTCACCGGATCTACCACGACCGGTCCGTCATAGGTTGCTAAAAAATCACCAACGGTCTGACAAATGGTTTCATTGGCCAGCATGCCAACCTTGATCACTTGGGCGGGCAAATCACAAGCCAAGGTTGCCAACTGATGTTGCACACTGGTGACTGACAACGGTTCTATGTGAGAAATTGCCACACTGTTTTGCGCGGTCACTGCGGTGATCACCGAACAACCATGTACTCCAAAATCATGTAAGGTAAGTAAGTCGGCTTGAATGCCAGCGCCGCCACCGGCGTCTGATCCAGCAATCGTCCAAACAATCGGTTGATCTTTCATGCTGGAACCGAAAACAATTGTTGGTCGATGAATCGCAGCGCAGTTAATCGACCGCCCCAAACACAACCGGTGTCTAAGGCAAAAGTATTAGGTGTTTGTGTTTGTCCCATGAGTGAAGCCCAGTGTCCAAAAATAATTCGCTCTTGTTTGGTTTTACGATGTTCGATGGCAAACCAAGGAACGTAGCCAGCGACTTGAGTGCCAGGAGCACTTTTGGTTTGTAAATCCAAGCATCCTTGCGCATTGCAAAACCGCATGCGGGTAAAATAATTGACAATGATTCGTGCGCGCGCCCAATCGGTTAATTGTTCATCCCAACAGTGGGGGGCATCACCATATAAATGTTGCCAAAAATCAGGTAACTGCATACAACGTTGTACCTCAGTGGCCAATTGCTGCGCTTGTGCCAGCGTCCACATCGGCGCAATGCCAGCGTGAACCAGCACATAGTTTAATTGAGCATCGTAATAAAGCAATGGTTGTTGTTGTAGCCAATGACACAATACGTCACGGTCGGGCGCTTGTAGAATAGGCTGCAGCGTATCTTTCGCTTGTAAGAATGCTTGATGGTGATGGACTGCCAACAAATGCAAATCGTGATTGCCCAACACCGTCACCGCTGCAGATCCCAATGATTGAATGAAACGCAATACAGATAATGAATCGGGACCTCGATTGACTAAATCACCGGTAAACCACAATTGATCTTGTCGTTCGTTAAATTGAATGAGATTTAATAATTGCTGTAGTGGGCGATAACAACCTTGGATGTCGCCAATGGCATAATGCATGATTAACCAAACGGTGCGAAACGAGAGCGTCCCACCGTTGGCGCTGATGATGACGTTTGAGTTTCCAGTTGTCCGGTGGGCGATATTTTCTGATGCACGGTAGCTGCCGCACTGGTTACTGCAACGAGCTCACTGGATTGTTGGGAAAATTCCTGCGCGGTAATGGTTTGTACTTGACCATTGGCTTGGGCTTGTTTGAATGTTTGAGGTAAGACCAAATGAGGATTGTTTAACACCACACCGCTGACTTTTGTCCCATCTTGGGTGTGGATGAAAGTTGCCAAATCTCCTTGTAAACCTGCGGAAATAAGTCCTTGCCCACTGCCAAATGCAGTCTGCATGGATTGGAGTGCTTGATATTCCGGATAGTTTTGCACGAACAAACGAAATAAATCAGAAGTAATTAACAAGCCGCCGGCAACGGCAAACAAATGTTGGCGATTAATCAATAATTCACCCGATTCCAATTGACGACGGATCCAGTCGGAGATGTCGGCTAAAAATTTTCCTTCATTGTCTTCATGGCTGTGCGGATCTATTCGATCTTCAACGTTATCCAGAAATCCGGCAAAGTCACTGTCGATATCCACTAAATCGGTCACTGCCGTTTGTTGCCAACTGCGAGCAATGGCATCGGCGTCGGCTTGAGAAATGACATGGCCGAAGCTTCCAGCGCTGCGATCATCTTCGTCCAATAGTGCTTGCCAAATGCGCAAGACTTCTGAATTGCTGGTGATCCAACGAAATCCTTCGGCGGGCATCAATTGTCTAGCCAACAATAAAGTATTGCGTCGTTTAAACGCATCCGGTTGAGGCTTTAAAAAATGATATTGATAGTGTGAATCCAACGACAACATGCTGCCATTATACGGTTGCCATTGCTGACTAACCTGACCGTGTTGATTGCAAATATCAATTCGAAATTCAGTAATGATTTTACCAATGCCACGTAAAATTGAAGCGGAGAACACGGCATATATCCATAATGTTTGGGGTTCGGTTAATGGAGAAGATTCGGAACCATCTGGTAAAAAATAACCACGTACTAAGGTTAACGCAGTATCTGTGCGTTCCAACGCATGATCGATTAGGCCACCGGTATGTGCATAATAACTGGTAAGAGTTTCTGGCAATTGTTGCGTAAATTCGACAAAATTATCGAGTAAGGGTTGGCAGTGGTTAGCATAATTTTCTTCAGAGAAGCTCATGCGAGTCGGCCAGTTTTTTATTAATGTTTGTCGCGAAGGTATTTCTAATAATGTCTTGGCTGGTTCGATGGGAAGACGTTGGTGTTGGAACGGTGATTTTTTTTGTTCTGATTCGGGGGGGGGCGATGATTTGTTTGTCGCGTAAAATTGCTTTGTTAATATGTTTTGCATCCCTTGGAAAATTGCTGCCATCGTAAGTACCCCTACTGCCATCCGTAAAAGAACAACATTATAGCGGACATCCTAAGTGATTACTAAGTTTTACATACTGAGCCAATGAAAGTTCTGCCGGGCGAACGGTGGGGTCGATGGCAAGCTGTGAAAAAGTGTGTTCCGGTACGTAATTTTTTAATGCATTACGGATAGTTTTGCGTCGTTGACTAAAAGCAGCGGTGACCAATTGATTCAAGTGAGCATAATCATTAGCGATGTGGGGAAGCTTGGTATGCGGTTGCAACCAAACGACCGCTGAATCAACTTTGGGAGGTGGGTGAAATGCTTGCGGGGGAACGTGAAATAAATAATGAATTTGGCAATGGTATTGCGCCATGATTGACAAACGTCCATAAGCAGCTTGATTGGGGGAGGCTGCCAAGCGTTGTGCTACTTCGTGTTGTAACATAAACCACATGCCGTCAATGTGAGAAGCTGTTTGCAATAGATGAAACAGTAAGGGTGTGGAAATATTGTAAGGTAAGTTCCCAACAATTTTGCAAGGATACTGTGTAATTAAATTTGCTACATCGACTTTTAGTACATCAGCTTGCACAAGGGTCAATCGATCTGTGGGTGCAAAACTGCGTAAACGAGCAATCAAATCACGATCAATTTCTATCACGGTAAGTTGATTTAATTGTTGCAATAATGGCAAGGTAAGAGCCCCCAAGCCAGGGCCAATTTCTATCACCGTGTCGCTGGCCGCCAAGTGCATGGCAGACACAATCCGATCGATGATCATAGGGTCGGTTAGGAAATGTTGTCCAAACCGTTTGCGTGCTTTATGATGCATGGCTTTGAATTTATATCGCTTTGTTGCAGAGGAAAAGTCATGACCGAGTCTACCGCGTTCCCGCAGTTTAATTCAATTGATATTGAACAATTTTCCCCACAATTCAAACAACAGTTAACAGAGACTCAGCAACAAATTAACGCGTTGTTACAACAAACATCCTCCTACACCTGGGACAATTTGATGTTGCCGATTGAAGAATTGGAAGATGAGTTGGATAAAACTTTTGCGCCGGTGCGTCACTTGCACGGTGTGCGTGATAGTAAAGTGTTGCGAGATACTTACGAACAATGTTTGGCAGCCTTGACTGATTATGCTACGTGGATGGGACAAAACACTGGATTGTATCAAGCAGTTAAACAATTGGCCGAGCGAGATGATTTCAATCAATTATCAAATGCGCAGCAACAAGTTATCGCTCATCAATTACGCGACTTTCGTTTAGCAGGGGTGCAATTGGCGGATGCGGATAAAGAACGTTACCAGATCATGCAAAAACGTTTGGCAGAATTAACCACGCAATTTGAACAAAATGTATTGGATGCGACGCAAGCCTGGCAACATCACGTGACGGATGAAACACAGTTGGCTGGTTTACCGGAACATGCTGTGGCGCAAGCACGGGAAGTGGCTCAACGCCAACAAGTAGCAGGTTGGATTTTGACGTTGGATTTCCCCTGCTATTTTGCCGTGATTTGCTATGCCGAAGAGGCCAAGTTGCGAGAAACATTGTACCGTGCGTATGTGACACGTGCATCGGAATTGGCCGATCAAAATCAATATGACAACAGTGAGGTGATGGTTGAAATCATTCAATTGCGTCATCAGTTAGCGCAATTGGTAGGTTTTGACAATTATGCACAGTATTCATTGGCGACGAAGATGGCAGAAGACAGCAAACAAGTGTTGGATTTTTTGCAAGATTTAGTCCAGCGAGTGCGGCAGCAAGCGCAACAAGACTTTGAACAGTTAGAGCAATTTGCTAGACAGCACTATCAAGTCGAAACGTTGCAACCGTGGGATGTAAATTATTTTAGTGAAAAACTACGCCAGCACGCTTATGCCATTTCGCAAGAAGATTTGCGACCTTACTTTCCAGAAGATCAAGTATTGACTGGGATGTTCGATATCGTGCAGCGGTTGTATGGCATCACATTGCAAGAATGTCATGAAGTGGATACTTGGTGTGATGAGGTCCGTTGTTTCGCAGTGAACGATGCGCAAGCCAAGACCGTTGGTTATTTGTATATCGATTTGTACGCACGCAGTGGAAAACGTAGCGGTGCGTGGATGGATGAGTGTGTGATCAGACGACGAACCGCAAGAGGGCAATTGCAATTGCCAATGGCTTTTTTAACTTGTAATTTGGCCCCACCTTCGTTGCAAAAACCCGCCTTGTTTTCACACGATGAAGTGTTGACCATTTTTCATGAATTTGGTCACTGTTTGCAGCATTTGTTAACTCAAGTCGAGTATGCCGATGTTTCAGGCATTCGAGGGGTGCCTTGGGATGCGGTGGAGTTACCCAGTCAATTTTTCGAGCGCTGGGTTTGGCAACCGCAAGCGTTGGCGTTGATCAGTCGCCACTATCAAACCGGCGCGAGTTTGCCCAAAGACATGATTGATAACTTATTACATTCACGCCATTTTCAAGCAGCGATGCAATTGGTACGTCAATTGGAATTTGCACTGTTTGATTTTAATTTGCATCATCAAGTGCCACCAACGTCCGCAAAGGAGATTGCCCGGTTGTTGGAAGACCTGCGTCAACAAGTCAGTGTGGTACCAGTGCCCGATTATCATCGGTTTCAACATAGCTTTAGCCATATTTTTGCCGGTGGTTACGCGGCGGGGTATTACAGTTATTTGTGGGCTGAGGTGTTGGCTTGTGATGCGTTTGATCAATTCTTAACCCATGGTATTTTTGATGAGGCTTGCGGTCGATCGTTTTTGAATACCATGCTTGCTCAGGGTGGCAGCTGCGATGCGATGCAATTGTTCGTCGATTTTTGCGGACGCCAGCCGAGCATGGACGCTTTTTTGATTGATCAGGGGGTTCAAGCAACGTGATCGTATCTTGAAATGGAATGAGATGGGGAACTTTTGCATATCAGCGTTATCTAATTAAATGAGCGTCTACCCCAAGGCGCTTATGTCCGCAACCTCCCTCATTTTGTTGCGGACTGATTCGGTTTTCCCCAGACCGAATCGATTTTTTTGTCCCCGACAAGTTTTTGCCGGGGATTTTTTTGTGGCGGTTAGTTAGACTTTAGCGAATTGAGTCACTACTGGATCGTCGCAATTTCTAGCCACGGTTCCTTCTTGAACCGTTGGTGTCTTGCTAAACATTGAAGAAGAGGTGGCGGCGGTGGTCGCATTTTTTCCCGTGCTGTGCTGACATTTCATTATGGCTTCCCCCCGAGCCTTTAATAGGCAAAGCAAACTCCTTCTTATCAATGTTTTCACGGTTGTTTTGGGGGAAGGGCTTGAAGTTCGTTCCGTATCAACCCCTTTTTGCTTAAAATTAGGATTTGTTCTTCTCTCATGTAATGTTAATAGGGAATGAGCCGTGTCGATAGCCTGTGTTTCAAGGGCTCTTTCTTGCTCATTGCTTAGGTCTTTTGTTGTTGTGCTCTTTATTAGGCTGTAAGCTTGATCAATGAGAGCATCATTGTAGTGTTTGGAAGTGCTAGCAATTTTAGAAAATTCAGTGAGGGCTTCCTCGTATCGGTTGCTTCGCATAAATTCTTGACCCAACAAATAAGAAAAAGTGCTTTTTTTGGCAGGTTCTGAAAATATTTGTGCAAGTTCGGGGAATGTTGTTAAATCATAGTCTGCTTCTTTCTGACATTTTATGAGGTGTTCGATTTCCTCAAATACCTCAGAAGGGGTATTTAATAATGAAGGCTCAAGGCAAAGGGTCTCATTTCGTATGTGTTTAATGTCTGATATCGATAAATCAAGTTCTGCTGCTAGTGAATGG
>WLWR01000097.1 GCA_012103495.1 Legionellales bacterium | reverse complement strand
AAAGGTTTCGCAGTTGATGCGATTGCAGATCTGCTGATTGCAGAAGGGGTGCGATCCTACGTCGTTGATATCGGTGGCGAAAACAAGGCCGGCACTGCAAAGGCTTCCGGTGACCCCTGGAAGCTGGGTGTCGAATCGCCGTTGGGTGGTCTGCAGCGAGTTGCCAGGCTGACAGAATCTGCGATTGCAACGTCCGGCGACTACCGAAACTTCTTTCAGATGGATGGTGTGAGTTGGTTTTGCCTGACAAGCAAGAAAATATCCTTGAGATTTCAATGTGTCGGGCAAACTTTCCTGCCATTTTGACTCGATTGGGCTGTCGGTTGTTTTTACTAAACAAGCTTGGCAGATGCCAAAACGACAGGCATGAGGATAATTAACTTCATGGCGCAGCAGGCAATCAAGCACAGACTCATCTTCTATCGAATGGAGGACTCGCTCATTGTAATGCAGTTCGGCCATAGTATTATCACTTGTCTAATACATCATCTCGAACACTATTGGCGATAGCCGCTACTTCTTGAATATCTTTTTCATCAGCGCCTAACTCTCGCAAAGTTTCTCCCAGGTGTTCAATGACAATGTCCACATGTGCATCATTCAATCCACGTTTGATTAAATGACGATGGCCTTCGCGCATGTCTTTGCCGTTATAGTTATTTGGTCCACCAAAAACCATGGTCAAAAAGCCTTTTTGTTTGAGGATTTGTTGTTCCATATCGACATCATCAAAAAAATGACTGACTCTATCGTCGGTTAACATTTTGCGATAAAAGATATCAACGGCAGTATTGACAGCGGTTTGACCACCTAAACGGACAAATAATGATTCGGACATGGTATACTTCTATAAGGTGTATTTGAAATACATCTTATAAAAAGAAATAATATGTGTCAAGAAATGATTTAGAGAGATTATGCATGCAGTTAACCCAGTTTACCGATTATTCATTGAGAGCGTTGATCTATATTGTTCTTAGAAAAGAGTTGTGCACCATTAATGAAATTGCGAATGCCTATGCAATTTCATCCAATCATTTGCTAAAAATTATTCACAATCTGTCTAAGATGGGGATTATTAGAACCACTCGAGGTAAAAGTGGTGGCATTACGATGGCGCAAAACCCCTCAGATATTAACTTGGGGGAATTGGTTATTAAGCTGGAACCGAATTTTGATCTGGTACCATGCTTTAATAAGCAAAAGGCAAACTGTTGTATTGCGCCTGTTTGCAAACTAAAACGGATTTTATTTGAAGCAAAAGAAAGTTTTTTGGCGATTTTAAAAGAATACACGCTGGCGGATATTCTTGATAATCCAGTAGCCTTGAAAGAGTTGCTTTCTATTAGTGAGAAGGATTAGATAACTTGTCGTGTTCGTTTCCTAAGTTAAGCCACTATAGGCAGCTGAAATAATTTTTGAGCCTGTGATTTTCAGCGAAATTTAGTAGAAGAGATCATATTCTGTGTTTTTGTTTCGGGTGTTTTTCGATTTAACGTACAATGCGTATGTTCGGCATTATAATAGTCTTTAAATGGCTCGAGTTTTTGTTTTAAATCTCGTTCATTGATTCCAATTAAGTATACTGTCCCCCGATTCCAAGTTAAGGAAATTGATGGATAACTGTGTCGATTATTAGGGAGCATGTGAAATTTGATCCCCATCAATACTTTCGGACACTCGGTTAGTGATTTTACTCACTTAACCGAGTGTCCGAAAGTATTGATGGGGATCAGATTTCAGCATCACCACATCATCAGTCATATCAATAAACAAACTCTGATGCGTCAATGTGGTTTTCCCCATGTTAGATTCCGCTGTAAGCTAAATTTTTGTTTTGCATTCGGATCATGGCAAATTAAATTCACCCAGCCGTTCCCAAATAGTTTTTGTAAAACATCGTGTTGCTTGATAATCGGATCGATATGTGATTTAGGTGCATATACGATAACGGTTAGTCTCATAGGTTGATGATATGGTTTGTTATCGGATTTAAACACTGATTGTAGGGGCAAACCATGCATGAGGTCGCTAGCATTGCCTTGCATAATTCCAATTTTACCAGTGATGTTTTTAGTAATTTTACTTCCTCCCCCAAAGGCAACATTATCAAAGGTAGAGAAGAAATATTGAGCGTTAATCCATTGAGCGACTACCATTGGTGCAGTAAGGATGGTTGTAAGTGATGTGCCATCACCATCTTTTTTCCATTCATAAGAATGAAGAAAAGAGCGTCCTTCAAGATCAACATTCTTAGTCAGCCATCTGGGTCCAACAATAAAAGCTGCATTTTTTGCTAGCCCCCATTCTGGGCGAACCTGTGCCCAATCTTGGGCACGCAAAGCAGTTACTTTATTTGCTCGTTTCGTATTTGTATTTACTCCCATTTCTTTACTACGTCGGAAGCTATTCTCATTTCTAGCATTTTTTAAATCTTGCCTTAAAGATTCGATTTGGATAGCAAAAGATTCGGGAAAATTGTAATCGTAAATTTCAACTTCATCCGTTGTGGTATTGTGCTCTGCTGCCAAGAAGAAGGTATCTTCTGGAATTTCAATGTGGTGTTTCTTGAGTGCATTACGAACTTTCTTAGAATTCAATATTGCTGTAAGAATACGTGCATTGGATGCACCATGACGACCTCCGCAAGCACCGCAATCAAGCACTGTTGCGTAGGCATTATTTTGGGTTGTACTACCATGGCCACAGAAAATAATGAGTGGTGCAAAATTTTCAGTAAGCCCCATCATTTTTAGTGAGCCAACACCGTAGGTCACTTGTTGCTCGAAAGGAATTGTTTGGATATCCGGATTTGGCGAGTGATTAGGGGCAATAGCATTTTTTAATATTGATTGAATGGCTGCTGATCCTCTGGGTGTGAGGCTTTTTAATCCCATCCACAGTCCGCTTGCTATCCCCATTGTTTCAACAAGACTGAAAGGGGTTGTGAATGTGTATTTGAGAGATTGATAAAGTTTTTTAATGCTTTGTAGTTTTTCAAATCCACTTTTGTATGATTGATATGAGGTATTAGGTTTTTCAATAATGTTATGTGTTGGCTTCAATAATACCGGACAGGATACATACGATTCACCGGTTACAGCACTCTCAATAGAAATAGGTACACCAAAAAAACCAGCAAAACCATAGGTCTCATAATCCCCTTGTGTTTCTAATGCGCGACGGAATGGTTCTGACCGTACATCAATACAAAAAATGAGTTGAGCTGTGGGTCTTGATTTTTCTTTTGACACATCTAAAGAAACAAGTTTCTTAACAAGCTCTTTTTGATAGACAGCTTCATTATCTGCAATTCTTTGGTAAGGCTCGCTAATGTCGGTGTTTTGCAATGCCTTTTGGTGACATGACAGCAACTGTTTGGCCTCTGGCCAAATGAGACAAGTCAGCACGAGTCTAAGAGCTAAATAGTCACTTTGTGTTACAGGATATGGATGTGCTGTATCTTGGGGATCTGCCCAGTTCGTTCGGTACTGAATATAAGCAGCCCATCCGGGCAAGGTTGTTAACATCAAGGTTAAAAACTGCTCTTGCTCATCGGTTGGCGTACCAAGATATAACAAGGCTTCAGCGATAACTGCTTCAGGCCTTTGCGGTAATCTTTCAAGCCATTGTCGTTTTTGCGGTTCGTTCTTGTGCAACTGATTATCAAAACGTAGAAGCAATAATGTACTTTTTATTAAACCAAGATGTCTTAATGGCATTTGGATGGTTGATTGCCCTTCATCAAAGAAGACTTGCAACCATTTGATGGTCTGGCGATTCACTTGCTGCATCTTTTCAGGCATTTCTTTTTGTTGAAAATAGGCGTTTGCATGTTTGAGAGCTTCTTCAAATGCCAAGTTTTCAAACCCGGCAATTGGATTTACCGCAATCAGATTTCTAAGGGGCCAGAACGGTGCTACTTTTGACCAGCTATTGGTGATCGCTGTGTCCAAAGAATAACGATTGTTGACAGGCATGTTGTTTGCTTTTTTTTCCATTAATTTCGGTTTTGTCATTGTTTTCATAATTGCCTCATTAGAATTGATATTGATTGCGATGTGCGGTAACGGTTTTAGGGTGTGGTTGACTGGCGTTAAGCATCCGCACATATATTTTGAGCATCCAGGTTGGGATTTGCTTCTGTTTTGGGTGGCGACCAAATAGTATGGCAAGCCATGCTCCAGTCAGGACAAATAAAGCAAGCAAATGTAAACCATTCAGCGGTTGAGGATTGGAAATAGCCAATGGTGTCAGTAATTGCTCTATAAAACACATACTTAAACCGTATAAAGCGCCTATAAGTGCTGTTACCAGGGTTGCTAGAGGTATTTTGACCAATGAATGACGTCGAAGAATTGGTAGCGCAAATTGGGTTCCGGCAATCATTGCAAGTAAGATCAGCAGCAGAGTCGTGTCAGCAGCAAATATGTTTTTTCCACTGGTTAGCGAAAACATATATGCTCCCAGAGCACCACCAATGAGAGCCATGGAAAAATGCTTGAGTGATGGTGGATATTCCAAATCAAGACGTTGTTCTTGTGCGGCAGATCCCGATGCTAGGAATAGATAGGCTTTAAACAAGCCATGCCAGCATAAGTGAGCGACTGCTGCCGGGAATAATCCAAGACCGCACTGAGCAATCATAAACCCCATTTGTCCCATTGTTGAGCATGCCAGCATACGCTTGACGTCACTTTGCATAAGCTTCCAAAGTATACCGAGTGTCGCAGTGATAACACCAGTGATGAAAATGATGTTAAGAGTAACTGGCTGTTCTAATAACATGGGTGCAAAGCGCGCCAGTATAAAACCGCCTCCATTCACAAGCCCTGCATGCATGATTGCTGATACAGGTGTTGGGGAATTTAAAGAGCTTGTAAGCCAACGATGGAAGGGCCACAAAGCAGACTGTGTCATTGTGGCAAGCAGCATGAGTAAACCACTGATTATCACCCATGGTGTTTCAATGGGTTTGCTTAACATTATCTGTATCGAAGTTTCACCCGTAACGATGTAAAGAATAGAGAATGAACTTCCAAGAAAAATCAACCCCAGTCCAAAATTTTTAATTGCTAAAATGGAAGACTGTCGTGCTGCTTCCCATTCACGCTTATGTCGCATAAGTCGTGTGAGAAAGTAGTTACTGGCAGCCCATAAGACTAACAAAAGGAAGAGATGATCAGCGCTGACCATAATAAAAATAATTGATATTAAAATTGCTAGATTAAGGTAGAAAAAACTTTGCTTTCTATCGCCTTTTAGATAGCGGGAAGAGAATGAAACGATTGAAATGGTAACAAATCCAACCAGCCCCATCATGATCAGGCTTAAATTGTCGATATGAAAGAGTGGTTCTATATCTAGCATGGTTTACCTCATTATTAGATCGTCAATGTATGTTGACGGAGAATATAAGATAACTTAATATAAGAAAAATGATTAACTCTAATTTTATCTATTAGGTTTTCTAATAATGTCTTTTGATGCGTTAACACTCGAGTGTTTTTTAGCCGTCACAGAAACTGGTAGTTTCACACGTGGCGCAGATAAAGTAGCGAGAACACAGTCGGCGGTCAGTCAACAAATTACAAAATTAGAAAATCAAATTGGAAAGCCACTTTTTGTAAGAAGTAGAAATCTGACTTTGACCTGTGAAGGTGAGATTTTACTGAGCTACGCTAGAAAAATTGTTCAATTAAACCGTGATGCTATGGATCGCTTTAAACAGCCTGAGCTCCAAGGCGAGGTGCGTTTTGGTTTACCCGAAGATTTTGCCAGTGTCTTTTTATCAGATGTTTTAACAGAGTATGCATCTTTACATCCGCGCATCTTACTCAATGTTGAGTGTGATTTAACACTCAATCTTTTTGACCGCTTTAAGAAAAAGGAATTTGATCTTGTTTTGGTCAAGATGAATAAGCCTGAAGATTTTCCAAACGGTATGGATGTTTGGTCAGAGACATTGGAATGGGTTGGAAACCAAGACCTCTTTGAGCTGGATGATGATCAACCGGTTCCTTTGGTGTTATCACCTAGGCCTTGTGTTTACCGTACTCGTGCTATTAATTTTTTGGAAAAAAGTAAAAGAAAGTGGCGAATTGTTTTTTCAAGTCATAGCTATGCAGGAACAATTGCCGCTGTTAAAGCGGGTATGGGGATCACGGTTTTACCTCGTAATATGGTACCTGATAACTTGGAAATGATTAGAATGAGTAAGTCCATATCAAGTCTAGATGACACGCATATTTCTTTACTTAAACATAATGACAAAAACTTGGCTGTGAATGCCTTTGAAGAGTTTGTGGTCGAAAGGTTGAGACCATAAACTAAGGAACCTTGAAGAACGAAAGAATTATTATAGAGGTAACTCCAAAATGCTAATGCGATTTAAATTAAACTTAATTGTTTTAGGTTTCTCTTTGTTAATAATGATGGGTTCTCTACAAGCAATGGAAAACTCAAGATTTAGTGAACTTCATCATAGCGAAAATGAAAATATTAATTCTATTCATGGAAAACTATTATCAGGAGATATTGATTGCCGATCATTGATCGAAGGTTATTTGGATCGCATAGCTCATTATGACTTAAATACAGAATTTGGCGTACCATTAAATGCTTTTGTTACTATCAATCCAAGTGTTCGTGATCATGCAAATTGGTTAGATGATTATTATCAACAGCATGATAAGTTAATGGGACCATTACATTGCATTCCTATTGTGGTTAAAGATAATATTGATACTTATGATATGCCAACTTCAGCAGGCACATTAGCCTTAATGAATTC
>WLWR01000096.1 GCA_012103495.1 Legionellales bacterium | reverse complement strand
TAATGGCTTTCATAAATGAATATGAGGTAAGAGATGTTACAGAAGAGAATCTCCCAGAATTAAGCACGGTTTTCCAATATTTTCATGAGAAAATTCCTAATCTCAATCAAGAGGGATGTTTGTATAGTATTTTACGTTACTTAGCGTACAAGTTTGATTGTCATAAGCAGTTTGAAACAGAGTTTTCAGAGGGCGCACCCATTCAGCCCGCCATGGCAGTTTGAAACAGAGTTTTCAGAGGGTGCACTTATTCAACAGGCTCTGATCATTTAAATGGATGACTAGCCCCATCGTACTTGAAGGTGTAAATTTTAATCCTCGGTGAATAGGGTTCGCATCTTCAAGTGGAATGGGTATAGTCACGAATAAGATGGAATATCAAACTGCCATATCAATCCTAAGAGGGCTTGATTGGTGACGGGGCGAATAAACCCTTTGTAACTGCGATAACGCGATTGCAATACTTCTGCGCGCAGTGCGAGTCGATGATTGATATTGGTTTGAAACCCAACGCCGTAACGGACAGCATCAATCCAAGCACCACCTAAATCTTGATTTAATAACGTGCCATTAAAGCGAGTCACTTGATAGCCTAAAGCTAGATAGGCTTTGGTTTGATCGTTGAATTTATAACCAGGTTTGATACCGATGCCGCCCCCACCCAAGGCGCGGGCTTCATTTTGTAAGCCTAAAATAGATAAATTAATTTTGGCGGTAGTGGGTTCTCCATTAACTTCCAACCCTAACCAAAAGTGTTCATTCACATCAATCCCATAGCCTAACAGTAATTGAATAACACCGCCTTCACCACTGAGACGTGCATGAGTGCTTAACAATGGATTATTAACTTCTAATTTGCCATGCAATGATTGGTAGCCACCCCCTGCACCAAAATAGAGGGTATCGGCGAAGCTTAATAAAGGGGAGCATAAAATAATGGATAGAGATATAATTTTATTCATTTTGATATAAATTTGACCAAATAGGGCCGTACTATATCGAAATTCAGATGACAAAGCAAAGATGAGTTTTGGTTAGATCAGTGAAATAAGCCACTTGATCAAAAAACCAACCGCAGATACGGTGGCTAGGCCTGCGAACCACAGGCCAATAAACCATAACCATTGATTGAGTTTTTGCCTAGTATGTGGATTCATGTGATGTTTTCCCGCGGAATAAGTAATAACTATAAGCGGTGTAAGCCAAAATAATCGGCAATAAAATCAAGGCTCCCACCAGTAATAACGATTGGGACTCAGGAGCAGCCGCCGCTTGTGTGAAAGTGATTTCATAAGGTACCATCCATGGCCATAAGGTAATGCCAAAGCCTAAGTAAGCAGTAAAGAATATCCCCAGACTTAAAACAAATGGGCGATATTCCCGACCGTGATGCAAATCACGCCATAATAAGGCAAACAAGCCGATGGCTACCAAGGGAATTGGCAGTAAATAGAAAAAGCTCGGCATCCCAAACCACAGTTCGCGCACTTCTTCGTCTAAAAAAGGCATGGTGATGGTGACCATCACCATAAAAAAAGCAACAAAGATTAATACGTAGCTTGCTGTTTTTCGTGCCCAGGCTTGGGTGATTTCATCCGTTTTCATCACCAGCCAGGTGGTGCCGAGTAAACAGTAACCAAAAACCAGAGCAATACCCGTCATCACGCTAAATTCCGACAGCCAATCGAGTGGGCCACCGGCAAAACTACGACCATCCACCGTGATGCCTTGAATGAAACCACCTAGAATCATACCTTGCATAAATGCAGCGACTAAAGAGCCAAAATGAAACGAATAATCCCAGATTCGTCTGGAATGACCGTGTGCTTTGAAACGAAATTCAAATGCTACGCCGCGAAAAATCAATCCTAATAACATTAAGATCACTGGCACATATAATGCAGGCATCAGCACGGCATATGCCAATGGAAACGCAGCAAATAAACCGCCCCCACCCAGCACCAGCCAAGTTTCATTGCCATCCCAAAAAGGAGCAATGGAATTCATCATCCGATCGCGACATTGATCCGAAGGCGCGAACGGAAATAAAATACCCACGCCCAAATCAAACCCATCCAACCAGACGTATAAGAATACAGCAGTGGCAATCAAGATGGCCCATATCAATGGTAAATTCACCCAAGGTTCAAAGCTAAACATGAACTATTTCTCCCCCGATTCGGTGGTTAACGATGCGGCTAGCGGTGGCGTTTCAACACCGTGTGCGCCATAAGTTTCCTCGGCTTGATCCGGTTGTAAAATATCCGGCCCTTTGGCAATTAAATGCAAAATGTAATAAGTTCCCGCACCAAATATGAATAGATAGACTAATACAAAAGCCAACAACGATAAGGCAATGCTTTCATCAACCACGGGAGAAACTGCTTCGGCGGTGCGAATGATGCCATAGGCCACATAAGGTTGACGTCCAACTTCGGTAACAAACCAACCGGCTAACACAGCGACAAAACCACTGGGCGTCATGGCCATACACCATAAATGAAATCGACGGCTGGTGAACAGCGTTTTACGAAAATATAAAATAGCACCGATAACAGCCGTTAGCAGCATAAGAAAGCCAATCCCAACCATGATCCGAAATGACCAGAAAACAGTGCCTACCGGTGGGCGCTCATCTTGCGGCCATTCTTTCAATCCTTTGATTTCGCCATTCAATTCATGCGTTAAAATCAAACTGGCTAATTTAGGAATAGCAATGGCGTAATCGTTGGATTCGGTTTGTGTATTGGGAAGTGCAAATAAAGTTAATGGTGCACCCTGTTGAGTGTCCCAAATGCCTTCTATTGCCGCAACTTTCACCGGTTGATGTTCGAAGGTATTCATGCCATGCATGTCACCAATGATGATTTGTAATGGGGTCAGAAATACTGCTAATAATAAAGCCATTCCCAACATAATGCGTGCACATGCTTGATAGCGTTGCCGCCATAAATAGTAAGCGCCGATTCCACCAATCACAAATGCAGTAGTTAAGTAGGCCGCAGTGACCATGTGGGCCAGTCGATAAGGAAATGATGGGTTGAAAATAATGGCCATCCAATTGGTTGGATACAACAAATCATCGGCCCCGATGGTGAATCCTTGTGGTGTTTGCATCCAACTGTTGGCTGATAAAATCCAAAATGCTGAAATTAAAGTCCCGATGGCTACCACTACGGTGGAAGTAAAATGCATTCTTCGGCTGACTCGATCCCAGCCAAACAACATAATGCCCAAGAATGTAGCCTCTAAAAAGAAAGCAGTGAGTACTTCGTAGCCTAATAAAGGACCGATGATATTCCCTACTTGATCAGAAAATACCGACCAGTTGGTGCCAAATTGGTAGGACATCACCACACCGGAGACCACACCCATGCCAAAGGTAACGGCAAAAATCTTAATCCAAAATTTATAAAGTTGCTGATAAACAACTTGCCCAGTGCGCAACCAGCGCCACTCAACCACTGCTAGCCAACTGGCCAAGCCAATGGTAAAGGCGGGAAAAATAATATGAAATGAAATGGTAAAGGCAAATTGAATACGGGCGAGTAATACAGGATCAAGATCAAACATAATGATTTTACACAAGCAAGTTAATTCAGTTTTTCCAATTATACCGGTGTTCAAAAATGATTGCCTTCTAAATTTTAAATAAATGTCAGATTTTTTTTCAACATGGTGATGATGAAGCATGAGAATCGGTCTTTACGGTGTATGATGAGCGTATTGTTAATGTATGTGAAGATAACCATGAACAATCGATTGCAAAATGCCTTAAGCCCCTATTTACAGCAGCATCAGACCAATCCTGTCGATTGGCATCCGTGGGGAACGGCTGCGTTGCGGCTGGCACAAAAAAGCGATCGACCTATTTTTTTGTCGATTGGGTATGCGGCTTGCCATTGGTGCCATGTGATGGCACATGAATGTTTTGCTGATCAGCAAGTTGCTGATCAATTGAATCAATATTTTGTTGCGATTAAAGTGGATCGGGAAGAACGTCCTGATTTGGATCATTTGTATATGCAGGCGTTGTTGCAATTACAGGGACAAGGAGGTTGGCCGATGAGTTTATTTTTATTACCCGATGGGACGCCGTTTTTTGGTGGGACGTATTTTCCCAAACAAAGTCAGCCGGGGATGATTGGATTTTTGGATTTATTACAGCACATTCAGCAATTGTGGGTGGGGGATCGTGATCAAATCATGCAGGTGAGTAAGCAAATGACCCAAATCCTTGCCCAAAAGCAAATCGGTGCAACACCGGTGGCTACGGGCATGCCCGTAATTGATTTGCCACAAATGGTAAAGGCGGTGTTTCCATTATTGGATGAACAACAGGGTGGTTTGCGCGGTGCACCAAAATTCCCACAAGTCCCTTTGTGGTTGTGGTTAACACAATTGGCTGCGATTACGCAAGATTCGCAATTGCAAACGGTGGTCGAATTGACCGCAACCCAATTATGTCGCGGTGGGATTTATGACCATTTGGGAGGCGGGTGGATGCGTTACAGTACAGATGATCATTGGTTGGTGCCACACTTTGAAAAAATGCTGTATGACAATGCTTTATTGTTGCAGTGGTTGGCAAAATTAAGTCATACATCGGCAAAAAATTTATATAAGTGTCGTATTGCTCAAACAGTTGATTGGCTGCAGAAAACGATGCAGTTAGAAGACGATGTATTTTGCAGTTCGCTGGATGCAGACAGTCAAGGGCAAGAAGGTCAATTTTATGTGTGGTCAGAAGTGGAAATAGACCATTTGCTTACCACTCAAGCGGCAGAGTTTTGTAAACAATATGGTGTTAGCCGCACGGGTAATTGGGAAGGCCATAATATTCTTCATCAAAATCACCTTAACTTCGATAGAAGTCGAGAATCAATGTTGGCCCCTTTACTTGTCAAACTACAACAACAGCGAGAGCAGCGTGTTCATCCTGACAGAGATGATAAAGTATTGACGGATTGGAATGCCATGCTGATCACCGGATTGGCAATGGCCGGCATGATGTATCGATGCGACACTTGGATCAAGTTGGCGCAACAAACCTTTACTGCACTGCAGCAACGACTTTATCGAGATGAACAGTGGCTACATGCTTATCGGGGACAGCAATATACATCACAAGGATTTTTAGATGATTATGCGGCCATCATTGAAGCAGCGTTAACATTGCATTGTGTCACAGGACAAGTTATGTATTTGGAAAAAGCGCGGCAATGGACATTGCAAGCTGAGCAATTATTTGAACATCCAAAATTAAATTTATTTCAGCAAACGTCAATTCATGCGGAGCCATTGTTTGACACACCAATAATTTTTGAAGATCAAGCAACACCCAATGGTAATGCCATAATGGCGCTTAACTATGCTTATTTATGGTGGTTGACTCACGAGCGATCCTACTATGAAACTGGCACAAAATTGATAGCTGAATTGTTGTCTCGAACCATTCGATATCCAGTAATTGGTGGGACTGTGTTACGCGCACAGGATTTGATGAACTATGCCATGGTGATTCAAGGTCCTTTCACCACACTCACCGAAGAAGCTCATCAACTACTGATTAAGGGTGCGGTGGGGCGCGGTATTTTAATTCATAACCCTCACCTACACGATATAAAAATTTGCATAGATCAACAGTGTCAAACTATCACCACTGATGCGCAATCGATTGATGATTTTTTACATTAAAAAAGCAACACCTGATGCGGACTATCATATAATTCTGACTCAAAAATAAAAAGTCTCACTAACATTATTAAAGTGAAATTTTTTTTGGGGCTGTAAGGAATCGAAAACTAGGCTAGAAACAGTCTTCACTTATTTTTCAAGAAAAAGTAAAGTTCGAGTGAGTCAAGCTGAAATAATTATTTCAGAGTATCGGAAAATTGGGTTTTTACCTTGGAAATCCACTGCAGAAAGATCGGGCGGATGTATGAGGTTAGGCGACAAATCTTTCCAAAGTGATGATACGGTTGTTCTTGTTTTTTAAATTTTTAATCGTAGCTTGTTTGAGAGACTCAGGACGTCCTGTGATAAAAAACACAGCTACATTGTGGCTTAATGCGTCTTTGTATAAATTAAGTGTAGGTGTTAAAACAGGATCTTTTGCACCAGAAATGTATTTATCAAATGAGTTTTTATCCGAGCAAAAGCTTTTACTCAATAAAAAATCATAATTTGATAAACTAGTATCATCGATGTCTAATACAATGGCTAATTTTTTAGGTTGTGATTTTTTTACATTGTCTTCAGCAGTCTCATCGATATAATTTGTTGCTTCTAGGGTTATTTTTGCAAGATCTTTGTCATAATTACCAGAAGCTTGATAAGTAGCTAAATCTTTTTTAAGTTTTGCTATTATTTTAGGATCCAATGCCATTTAAGCTATTTTGTTATAAATATTAGTAATTTAAACTTTTTTAGCTTTTGATGTAACGAAGTCTGGGACGTTTATCTGTGGGGATGTTTTTTTAAATTTATCAGTGGATTTCTTTTGATTTGCATTAGAAGGATCATTTCTTTGAGCTTGTTTAAGAATATCTCTTCCTTTTTCTAAATCATTTGAAGAAGTTCCACTATTTTGTTTATTTTTTTCTTCATAGTGATCTACTATTTTTTTATAAGTAAAATTTCTTAACCACATAGGCATACCATATACAGTATGCCAATCATATCCTCCTTGTCCATGAAATACTATTTCGTGGATTTGTGTAAATAAATTATGTCTATATTCTACAGCTTGATTAGGCGTCAGGGAAAAAAAAGTTGGCACCTATTGGAATGTCAATTTCTTCTAATTCACCATTTGATAATTCTCGTTCAAATGAGAAATCAACATCGGGTTGGACTTTGACAACATAATCTCTAAGAGCT
>WLWR01000095.1 GCA_012103495.1 Legionellales bacterium | reverse complement strand
GGCAATGGTAGATGTGTTTGCTAAAGTGATTGGAATGCCAACAAACTACACACAAAAAGTCAGCGAGTATGTGAAAAATCCACCGACTAAGCGAATTTCCATTCAGTTTATCCAAGACAGTATTATCAATCAGCTTTACGATAGACTTCCTGACTATGTTTTGGTGGAAAGACTGGATGAGGCCGTCGCGTTTATTAGCGAAAGCGTCGAAGAATTTTATAACCCTGCTGTACCAAACGTAACGGAGATTGAGTCAGCGCGATGGTTCAATGAAGCCGGGTATGGCGTTTTTGATGTAATTCCTGCTTTTAACGGATCAGAACCTGTATGGCCAACATTTAACAGTAGCCTGATGAAACACATCCAATCAGGGTTTGCTGTTTTGAATATGACAAAAACAACAAAATACATCATGGATGTTCAACACAAAGTTAATAGACTCCCGAGAGAAATAACGCTAACACCTAAACCTAGTACAACGATTGATCCTGAATTAATGTTGGATCAACAAACCGGTTTGCCTGTTAGCGCCGCGATCAGCATTGGGCTTGCGACAGGGATTTTCGCCACCATGATGTTGGTAGTTGGTTGCGTCAAACTGGCCAATAGAAATGCTCGGGTTCCACTAAGAATGCTCGCTCTTTTAGGCCTCGTCTTAAAAAGACATGAGGATTTTATTGCTATGGCGACTCCGTTGCCGACGGCCGAATCATGGTTTCCTTTGAGTCATGAGCAAGAGCATTGGTTTGAGCGTCATGAGGGCGCGGTTCATGAGCAAACCAACACAACAACACAGCCGGCCAATGAATCTCAGTCTTTATTGGCTGAGTACCATCATGCTGTGATGCCTTATCAAGCTGGAACGCATCCGCATGCTGATAAAACAAATGATCAGGTAACGCTACAATGCTATTCCGCGCAGCAGAATGGTATTGCCTATTTGCATTGTTTGGCAGATGAGCTCCAAGTCCTGGTCTTTGCTTCTGATAAGGGCGGATCAACGCTATTGGTGCCAGACAGTCAAGCGGTACCAGGGTTCTTTGCTTTTCAAGCAAAGCGATCCACGTGTCGACGTGCGGAACTTTATAACGAGCCCTTTATGCATTGCGAAGGAACTTCACCAGAGGCTAATTATTTTGTTCGATTAAATGGTCCAACCGTACCGACCTTTGTGGAGTTCTGTGATCATTTGCCAAGCTCCTTACAATTGATGAATTTTTTTGTGGCAATTTACCAACGCTATTGGGGAGAAGATTCACAGGAAGACACGATGGATGAGCAACCGCAGAACAATACTCTTGCTTCTTGGTCGCAAGTGGAAGCTTTTCGTAAAAAAGTCAGCGATAAATTGACGGGGTGTGCAGAGTTAAAAACAGCTCAACCTCAAAAATTTGTCCTGCAAGAATATCTAGAGACCATAAAAGATTGGAAAATTTCGCAGCAGCCAACAGAAGATGAATTGAAAGCGTATGAAATGGATTTTAAAAAGATTGGCGAAGAAATTGATTTACTAAAACAAGGGGTTGTCGAGGCGGTAGCCAACGACGAATTTAACGATGTAACGTTGTTAAGACCGGAGATGGCTTCAAGTCAATTTCAACGGGGTATACTTCCGACGGTTCATTCATTATTTGGTCAAACATCGGGTTTTGCCGATCCGCAACCGGTTGTTTGTGCGCTCTCGCACGGTGATGAAGCGGTGGTGTGTCATTATTAGAAATGAAAGAGCGCTTAAAGTATGAGAGCGGAGGCTCTTTCGATTCAATTCACGCATCGATCCAGTTCACATCAAAAAGTGAACTGGATCAATTCAAAACAATTCCAATGGATCCACATCCAAGGTGCATTTCAAATGTGGCCGCATGATCAGGCAATCTTTTTGCTGTGACAAATTTGTCAAAGCTTGTTGCAATACTTGCCGACTGACACTGGATAATAACAATTGCGCGCGGAAAAACCCGGCACGTTTTTGCATCGGCGCTGGGATAGGGCCTAGGACTGCCAGTTGCGGATTCTCTCGATGGTTCAAGCGCTGTTTCACTTGAGTTAAATGGGTCATCGCCTGCGGAAGAGTTTTCGCATCACAGCGCAACAAAGCAAGCGTGGCAAACGGTGGCAATAACGCATGTTGTCGCTCAGTTAATAAGGTTTTCGCCAACACGTCATAAGGTTGACTGATGAGGGTTTGCAATAAGGCGTGTTCTGGTGCATGTGTTTGAATCAACACATCACCGGCGTGCTGTGCGCGTCCAGCGCGTCCAGCTACTTGCAGTAATAATTGTGCTAAGCGTTCTTGCCCACGAAAATCAGTGCTGAACAAACCATGATCGGCATCAATAACACCAACCAACGTTACTTGAGGAAAGTGATGTCCCTTGGCCAACATTTGTGTACCCAATAAAATTTGGGGATCGCCTTGCATAATTTGCTGCATCAATGTACGCATGGTTTGTTGACGCCGAACGTTGTCACGATCAATGCGTATCACCGGATATTGCGGAAACAATTCCATTAATCGCTGTTCCAATCGTTTGGTGCCAACGCCTTTTGAAATAAAATCCACACCTTGACAAGAGGGACACGAGGGAAACAACGCGCGTCGATAACCGCAGTGATGACATTGTAAATAATCCGGGTTTAAATGAACGGTCAAATGCGCATCGCATTGATGACAATCGGCGATCCAACCGCAAGCGTGACATAAGAACACCGGTGCGTAACCGCGGCGGTTGATGAACAACAATACTTGTTGTCCCGCGTCCAATCGCTGCTGCATAGCGGTTAACAAAGGTTTGGACAAACCATCTTCCAGTGGTTGACGACGGATATCAATTAATTGGTAATTCACCGGTTTGGCATTACCCGCACGCGTGGTTAAACGATGCAGTTGAAATCGATCGCGCGCAACGTTGGCTAGACTTTCCAGCGAAGGCGTTGCCGAACCTAATAGAATTGGAATGTCACATTGCTGGGCTCGCACGATCGCTCCATCGCGTGCAGAGTAACGCAAGCGATCTTGTTGTTTGAAGGAAACATCGTGCTCCTCATCGACAATAATCAAACCCAGTTGTGGTAAAGGGGTAAACAGTGCAGAACGGGTACCGATCACAATTCGTGCGCTGCCTTGCCAAGCTTGCAACCAAGCTTGCAAGCGTTGTTGATCACTTAATCCCGAATGCAGCGTGACCCAAGGTTCACAAAAGCGTTGCGAAAAGCGAGAAACCAACTGCGGCGTCAAGCCAATTTCTGGGACTAAAATCAGTACTTGGTGACCGGCTTGTAATACCCGACGCGCCAATTGAATGTACACTTCTGTTTTACCGCTGCCAGTGACCCCGTGCAATAAATGACAATGATAATCGGTCAACTGTTTGGTGATGGCGTCAAACACGATTTGCTGTTGATCGTTTAGCGGTAAATCCGCTTGTTGTGTTTGTGCACTGGCTTCTGCCGTTGGCGGTAATTGTTCGATCGTTTCCAACCAACCTTTGTGAGCCAAGCTAGCCAAGAGCGAGCGACGCCAGCCTTGGGAAGCCAATTGTGTGGAGGATACCGGCGCGTGTTGCTGTAAATATGTTATTAATGCCAGTTGTTTCGGCGCTCGCTTAAAGACTTGGTTTGGATCAACCGTTCTTTTATTTTCTGACAATTGCCACAAGGTGATCGGAGTTAGCGCCGCAGGCAATCCCTGACGCAATCCATTGGGCAATGCCATGTCAATCACTTCACTAAATGGATAATGATAATAATCACTTAGCCAGCGATAAAATCGCAGCAATGCTTCCGGCAACAGCGGTTGCTCATCTACCCATTCAATCACTGGTTTGAGTTTGGCAAATTCGGAGGTTGCTTTTACATTGATAACCACCCCAATCAATTCACGCTGACGTACCGACACGCGCACACGTCGCCCTACCACTACGGTGTCGTTGGACAAAGGTTGTGCGATGGGAGGTAAATAATCCAACCAGGCAAATCCCGTATTGGCAACGGCGACTTCTAAAACTGGGTTGGACATAAGCTCACATCATATCAGTGGAATGAACGAGTATTTAACCGAAAAAGTAGGGTAAGGGCAAACGATGGATTGAAAATGTTAGCCAGAAAATGGATGGCTCAGTTAAACAATCAATCCGGCGCAAAGGGGTAAGTTGAAGAGAGAAGGGGAAAGGGTTAATATTTAATTAACATTTTCTTAATAAGAAACATGTTACATTCTTTGGTAAATAATAAATGAGGAAGATTTAATTTATGTTTGATATTATTATTGATGCAAATGCTAACTTTGTTCCCCAACTTGATCAGGTTGATATGCGCAAGGTACAAGAAGAAGGCGTTCGATTTTGCTTGGAAGGTAATTGTAATAGAGGCCTTTTTGACAATAATTTTCAGCAATTAAAGATTATTCAGACTATGGCGATGTGGATAGAGCAAAAAAGCATTGTTATTCATTATAATGCGTCAACCGTTAGCCTAACGACTTTAATGACGTTAAAAGCCTGGTTTGCTGAAAAGTGTGAGTTACCCATTTGGGACATAGGTGTTACATTTTTTGATTCTGCAAAACCTGAATTGATAAACGCTTATCTCCATCAGGAAATTGAAAGATATTGGGTGACACAAGAAGGACCTGAAAATGATCACTATATGTCGACCATTAGTGATTTAATTTATGATTTGATTGAGGTCGGTAATGCTTTTTCTTTTGTAAAAGATAAATGGGGTCATATATTTGAGGGCGCCGATGCCATATATTTGAGTTGTTATGATTGTAGGAATCGGGATGCTGATGTGAAGGCGGATAATCCTAATGACGATGAGATTGATGGTGGTGTGCAGGAGAAGAATCCTGAGAGTGAAGATCATGCTATGTATGCTAAATGTTGGGAGCTTTTAACGCGCTATTTTAATGGAATTACCGGGCCCAATTTTCCTAATAATAGCGAAAATATAGCAACGCGCGTTTTTCAATTATTAGTGGCAGATCCGACTTTTGCATCACCCGAAAGGCAAAATCTGGTGAAGTCCCAGCTACAAAACACCGTGTTGTTCCGTGATGATGCCGCTGATATGACGATGGATGGTAATGATGCAAATGACGTGGCGATGGATGGTCGAAGCAACTCATGTTTGACAATGTAAAATTGCATCTCTATTAAAAATCACGAGTCTTGCTAGGATTTAGCAAGACTCGTGATTTTTAATAGAGATGCAATTTAATTTATAGTTTTAAGGCGCACAGAGGTTAGACTTCGGCTCTGCTGATTCTACTATGTTTTCCTCTGCTGATGAGAGATGGTTGATGGCATCATCATCTGCTGCCCATGCTTGAACCTGCTCGTTAAACCAGTGTTTAACTCTCGCAATAAGGCTATAACCGCCAAGTTCACATGCTTTTGGATGACGCATTAGGCATAGCGTAACTATTGCAGCTACTGCAATCACGATGATACTGGAAGCCATAAATGAAAGGGATATTGGCATGAAACCGGCTATAACTCCTAATCCGAGTATTGTCGCGGGCATGGCCATCGTACTGAAAAGTAGAGTAAAATCCATAGAAAATTTCATCATATCTAATGCGATACTGTCAGGCGGGTTTTCGCCGGTGCCTTCGTAAAGTTTTATTGCTCGATTTGTCAATCCGATAGCCGCTCCAGCTATGGTGAGCCCGAAGACAAGGGGTAAAGCTAGCGGAGCGGTTGCGGGTAGTGATGCTATTATAGAAATAAACAATATACTGCCAACCGGAACTATAATCATTCCAAGAACAGTATCTCTAATAAGGCGTTCAGCCCCATGAGCCGCTTTCAGCATCATGTGCTGAACTTCCGATTTTTCTTCCGCGACAGTGATGAGTTTATTAAGTAGAGGAGCTTCCACTACGGCATCTTTCTTCGAAGGGACTTGTTGAGCCGGGAATAATGATGATCGATTCACAACCGATACTATTTCTACTGTGGGCTGCGACGGTTCTTCTCTACGCATAATATTAATAACCTCTCTAAATTTTAGGTTTTTAATTATACTGAAACCACTTTAAATTACAATAGTGATGATTTTTTAGGCATCTTGCTTGATTAAACCCATTAGATTTTACTCCGTTGCCGAGAGGTTCTGCCGTTTGTTTCCTCTCATTCAATACCACGGGCTTTTGCTTCAACTTTAAATCTTGAGGCAATGTTACCGTGTGTCTTCATCTTATCCCCAAAGTTTAATTTAAACTTTGGGATGCAAATCATCGTGTGGGGTTGTAAGAAGTTCAAGCAAGGTTTCTATTGGGTTCATTTGCGGAGCTTCCTTTTTTTATGGTTGGGTTTCAGTTAGGGTCGTTTTCTTACCTGCCGCAAACTGGTCAATCGTGGTACAATAGCCAATTTTTTATCAGCCATATCAAATCTATGCGAAATCAATACGATGTCATTGTGATCGGGGGTGGTCATGCCGGTACCGAAGCAGCGTTGGCCGCAGCGCGGTTGGGGGTTCGTACCTTATTATTAACCCACAACATCGATACTTTGGGGCAAATGTCTTGCAATCCAGCCATTGGTGGGATTGGCAAAAGTCATTTGGTGAAAGAAATTGACGCGTTAGGTGGTGTGATGGCTCAAGCCATTGATCACGCTGGTATTCAATTTCGCATGCTCAATGCTCGCAAAGGTCCGGCGGTGCGCGCTACTCGTGCACAAGCCGATCGAGTGCTGTACAAGCAAGCCATTCGTCAACGGTTGGAAAATCAGCCGAATTTAACCCTCATGCAACAAGCCGTGGATGATGTGTTGATCGAACACGATCGTGTTGTTGGCGTGTGGACCCAAATGGGGTTAACGTTCCGAGCTACCACGGTGGTGCTCACCGCGGGCACTTTTTTAAGCGGTAAAATTCATATTGGGCAAACGCAATTTGCCGGTGGCCGCGCGGGG